>NZ_ATLN01000056.1:0-34744 GCF_000416195.1 Pseudomonas sp. CFII68 | reverse complement strand
GCCCCCGGCGCGGGCCTGGAGCCCAATGCCAGGTCCCGCTCGTGCTCCAGCAGCCAGGCATGCTTGGCCGCGGCCTCCTCCGCCGGCAACGCGGCCAGGTGGGTCAGGATGTCGTCTTCGGCCGGAATCGCCAGGGCCACGCGGATCGCCGCGAAGTCATGCACGGCGATCGTCAGCGTGCCATCCATGTCGAACACCCAGTGACGAACCTCGGCCAGGCTCATGCCCAGTCCTTGCGATGGCGAATCAGACCTTCCTGGGTGACAGACGCCACCAGTTGCCCGGCGCGGTTGAACACGCTGCCACGAGAGAACCCACGGGAATTGCCGGCCCACGGGCTGTCCATGGCGTAGAGCAACCAGTCATCGGCGCGCAGGTCGGCATGGAACCACAAGGCGTGGTCGAGGCTGGCGACCTGCATGTCTTTGTGCCACACCGATTTACCGTGGGGCAGCAGCGAAGTGGTCAGCAGGCCGAAGTCCGACGCGTAGGCCAGCAGGTATTTGTGCAAGGCCGGCGAATCCGCCAGGGCGCCATCGGCGCGGAACCACACGTATTTGACCGGGTCGGCCGGTTGCGGGTTGTAAGGGTCTTTTTCGGTGACCGGGCGTACTTCGATCGGCTTGGGGCACAGCAGTTTTTCGCGCATGTGCTCGGGCAGCAGGTGCGCACGCTGCTGGGTCAGTTCCAGCTCGGACGGCAGGTTCTCCGGCCCGACGACTTGCGGCATGCTGCTCTGGTGCTCAAAGCCCTCTTCGTCGTACTGGAACGAGGCACTGCAGGTAAAAATCGGGTTGCCCTTCTGGATCGCCGTCACCCGGCGGGTGCTGAAGCTGCCACCGTCGCGCACGCGGTCCACCTGGTAGACCACCGGCAGCGCAGCGTCGCCTGGACGCAGGAAATAACCGTGCATCGAATGCACATGGCGCGCCGCTTCCACGGTCTGGCTGGCCGCCGACAACGACTGGCCCAGTACCTGGCCGCCGAACAACTGGCGAAACCCCAGGTCCTGGCTACGTCCGCGAAACAGGTTCTCTTCGATCGGTTCCAGGGTCAGCAGGTCGACCAGATCTTCCAACACGTGGCTCATTCAGACATTCCTCACACAGCGCAAAAACCGCGCAGTCTATGATCGATAGTGGCCCGGGCCATTTTGGCGGGCATTGTAAACGTCCGTGTCGGCTAACCGTGCAGGGTCTGCAACCACTGTTCACGATTGATGCGATAGAGCACATGGTGACGCAACGGATGACCGACGGCGAGTGTCGGGTGTTCGAAGTCGTCAGCCGGGTCGTGCTGCATGCCAATGGCCTGCATGACCTTTTGCGATGGCAGGTTGTCGACGGCGGTGAACGCCACCACTTCGTCCAGCGTCAACTGGTCGAAGGCACAACGCAGGGCGGTCCACGCCGCTTCGCTGGCATACCCCAGGCCCCAGTGCTCCCGGGCCAGGCGCCAACCGATCTCGATAGCCGGTGTGAAAGGCGCATCGAACCCGACCACTCCCAGCCCAGTGAAGCCAATGAAGGCGCCAGTGTCCTTGCGTTCCAGGGCCCACAAACCAAAACCATGCTCGGCGAAATGTCCCCGCACGCGACCGATCAGGGCAGCGCTTTCCAGGCGGCTCAAGCGCGCCGGGAAATAACGCATCACCTGCGGGTCGGCGCACATGGCGGCAAATTCCGGCAAGTCATCATCGCGCCACTGCCGTAACAGCAGCCGCGCGCTTTCCAGTTCCAGTATCGGCTCCATCTTCACTCTCCTCCATGCCCCCTGAGTCTACATCGCAGGCAAGATCCGTCACTCAATCAGCGCTGAAAACCTGGCCCACGACCGCGCTCATATCGAACGCTACATGGGCGCTGGGTTGGCTCGCGAAGACCAACGGCGACTTGGCCTGCCCAGTGCCACGCGGCCGCCCCAGGAAATCACCCATCGATACCCGGAACTATAAGGTTGGTGTGAGGGCCTGAGCGGAAAAAACGATAGGTGTGGCTTTGCTTGCGAAGCGCTCGCCTGGCGCTATCGGTTCATGCAGCGTTCGTAGGCTGCCAGAACAGTGCGCTCCGATTGCACCAGATAGGCTTCGAGCATCTGGGTGGCTTCCTCGGGTCGCCTTTCTTCGATACAGCGCAGGATTGAAACGTTCATGTCGACATAGGGCATATGCAGGAATTCGGGATCATTGAGCAGGCCGAAGGCCAACCGCAGCTCGGCCGATATCTGCCCGTAGAACACCACCAGGCGCGGGCTGTCGGCGAGTTCGACGATCGCCTTGTGGAACATCATGTTCGCGGTGCCGACTGCGATCCAATCCTTGGCCTCACGCGCTCGCATGCCCGCTTCCACGGCTTCGCGCATATGCAGTGTTCCCGGGTGCAGCGGATAACCCTGCGCGATGGCCTTGCATTCGATAAAACGGCGCACACGATAGATGTCAATGATCGAGGCCATATCCGGCTCCGCCACGGTCACCCCGCGATTGGGTTCATGCTTGAGCAACCCCTCCCGCGTCAGGACCCTGAACGCTTCCCTCAAGGTGTTGCGTGAAATCTGCAGGTTGTCGGCCAGGGCCGCTTCGGACAGCCGCTGGCCCGGAACCAGCTCACCTTCGACCAGCATTCTGCGGATCTCCTGGGTAATGGATTCTCCCAGCGAGCGAGGAAGGGAAGGTGAAACGTCGTTCATGTGCAATCCAGAATATGAGGAAGTCACTTTGATGTTCCATGAGAGCCCAGCCCATGGCAAGGAGCAAGGGTGTTGCCTGCATCATTAAGTAACACCCACGAGTGACAAGGTTACAATTTGGTGCAAATTGTAGCCTCACAGCAAATTGATTGTTGAACAATCAAGACGCTATAGATCAACACTTCTAGGCGGATGTTTGAGTCCTGGCACGCTCGTTGCTCAATAAAAAATATCTCCCACCGTAGGAATTGATGCCGTGACACAGACAGCCGTGACACAGACCGCTCAAGATTTTACAAAGACGCGACGCGCTTCCCTGATCGCCGCAATTTTCATGATGGCGACGTCCGCCATCGGCCCTGGCTTCATCACCCAGACCGCCACGTTCACGGCCAAGATGGGTGCGGCATTTGCGTTCGGTATCCTGGCCTCGATTCTGATCGACTTCGTGGTTCAACTTAACGTCTGGCGTATCGTCACCCTGACTCGAATGCGTGCCGCAGACGTGGCCAACAAAGCGATTCCAGGCAGTGGCTACCTGCTGGCGGTTCTGGTGATCTTCGGCGGGCTGGTGTTCAACGTCGGCAACATCGCCGGTGCCGGGCTGGGCCTGAACGCGCTGATGGGGCTTGATGCAAAATGGGGCGGCGGTCTCAGCGCCCTGCTGGCCATCGGCATCTTCCTCTCCCACCGCGCCGGATTGGCCGTCGACCGGCTGATCGTCGTGCTGGGCCTGGTGATGATTGCCCTGACGCTGTTCGTGGCCTTTGCCTCTAACCCGCCACTGGGTGAAGCCCTCTACCAGACCGTACTTCCGGACCAGATCAATTTCGCCACCATTACTACCATCGTCGGCGGCACGGTCGGTGGTTACATCACCTATGCGGGGGCCCACAAACTGCTGGACCGCGGTACTACCGGGGTAGAAAATCTCCAGGCAGTGACCAAGGCAGCCCTGGGCGGCATCATGGTCACCGGCCTCATGCGCTACATCCTGTTTCTCGCCATCCTCGGCGTTGTTGCCAGCGGCGTAGTCATCGACACCTCGGGCCAGGGCGCCAATCCGGCCGCACAAGCCTTCCAGGCGGCAGCCGGGCAGTTCGGCCTGCGCGTCTTCGGTCTCATCCTCTGGGCCGCCAGTATCACCAGCGTGATCGGCGCCGCTTACACCTCCATTTCCTTTATCACCGTGTTCAAGCCGGACATCACTGAGCAGGGTCGCAACCGCGCCACCACCGTATTCATCACCCTATCGCTGCTGATCTTTGTCCTGATGGGGACTGCTCCTGCCGCACTGCTGCTCTTCGCGGGCGGTTTCAACGGCCTGATACTGCCAATCGGCTTGAGCATCTTTATCTACGTCGGCTGGCGCCGGTCCGACCTCATGGGCGGTTACCATTACCCACGCTGGCTGCTGGTACTGGGCGTCCTGACCTGCCTGCTGACCTGGTACATGGCAATCAAATCCATTGGGCCGATCTTCGCCTTCCTCAACGTCGCCTGAGCCCGATAACGAACAAGGAGCCACGTGAATGCCAACGATAGATATCAACAGCGACCTGGGTGAAAGCTTTGGCGCCTGGCACATGGGCGACGATGCCGCGATGCTCGATGTCGTGACCAGCGCCAATGTCGCCTGCGGTTTTCACGCCGGAGACCCTGCCGGCATCCTGCGAACACTGAAAGCGGCGGCGGCAAAAAATGTCACCATTGGTGCCCATGTCGCTTACCCGGACAAAGTGGGCTTTGGCCGACGAAACATGGACGTGGCCAGCGATGAGCTGACTGCCGACGTGATCTACCAGATCGGCGCGCTGCAAGGCCTGGCCAAGGCCGCCGGCACCTGCGTGCGCTATGTGAAGCCCCATGGCGCCTTGTACAATACCATTGCTCACGATCGCCGCCAGGCGCTGGCCGTGATCGAAGCCATCCGCACGATCGACTCCAACCTCATATTGGTTGCCCTGGCAGGCTCAAGCCTGATTGAACTGGCCCGCAACGAGGGGTTGCAGTGTATCGCCGAAGCCTTCGCTGACCGTGCCTATACGCCACAGGGCACCCTCGTCTCTCGCCGCGAACCAGGCGCCGTGCTGCACGATCCCAAGCTCGTCGCCCAACGTATGCTGCGCCTCGTTGAAGACGGTGCCATCGAAGCGATCGATGGCAGCCTGACCAGAATCCAGGCCGACTCGATCTGTGTCCATGGCGACAGCCCGGCAGCGGTGGAAATGGCCCGCGAGCTGCGCCGCGTACTGGAACAGGCCAACATGTCCTTGCTGCCCTTTGCCGGAGGACGCCCATGAACGCTCTTGATCTCGCCCGCCAGGCGGCCATCGCCGCTGCCCGCCAAGCACGCACCGCCTACCGTGGCGGCCTGGTCACCCCCACGGCGGGTATCGCGCCGGGCATGACCCAGGCCAACCTGATCGCCTTGCCGCGCGCCTGGGCATACGATTTTCTACTGTATGCCCAGCGCAATCCTAAAGCCTGCCCGATCCTTGACGTCAGCGACGCCGGCAGCCCAGGTACGCTGCTGGCTGAAGGGGCCGACCTGCGCACCGATATCCCCCTGTACCGCATCTGGCGTGATGGGAAACTGGTGGAGGAAGTCAGCGACGCCACTCAGGCCTGGGCCGAACACGACGACATGGTGGCCTTCTTGATCGGCTGCAGCTTTACCTTTGAAACGGCCCTGCAAGAGGCCGGCATCGAAGTGCGGCATATCACTGATGGTTGCAACGTACCGATGTACCGGACCAACCGTGCCTGCCGTCCGGCGGGACGTCTACAGGGTGAAATGGTGGTATCGATGCGACCGATTCCAGCCGATCGCGTGGCCGAGGCGAGCGGTATCTCCGGGCGCTATCCCTCAGTCCATGGCGCCCCGGTGCACATCGGCGAACCGGCGCTGCTCGGGATCCAGGACCTGAGTCGACCCGACTTCGGCGACGCCGTACGCATCGAACCCGGTGAGATCCCGGTGTTCTGGGCCTGCGGTGTAACGCCCCAGGCCGCGGTCGTGGCCTCGGGCGTGCCCTTTGCCATTACCCATGCGCCCGGCCATATGTTCATCACCGATGTGCCTGACAGCACCTATCACGTCTAGGAGTTTCCTGTGCGTTTTCTACCCGTCAACCTGGACGCCCTGCTCGTCGAATTGAAAGACCTGGACGAGACCCTGGCGTTGTTCGACGCCCTGATGGCCGAACCTATTGCTGGCGTGGAGGAGATCATTCCTGCCGCACGAACGCTGCTGATCCAATTTCGCCCCAGCGCCATTGCCCAGCAGGCGCTCGTCAATCGTATCGCTGGCCAGGACCTGAGCCAGCGCCGCGAGATCGAGCATCGCCGGGTGGAAATTCCCGTCCATTACAATGGTGAAGACCTTGACGAGGTCGCCACGCTGCTAGGGATCAGCCGTGCCGAAGTGGTCCAACGCCACACCGCCCATGACTACAGCGTGGCCTTCTGCGGATTCGCGCCGGGCTTCGCCTACCTCACTGGCGGTGCCGGTTTCCAGGTGCCTCGCCGACAAACTCCACGCACCCGCATACCCGCAGGTGCGGTTGCCCTGGCGGGGGAATTCAGCGGTGTTTATCCACAAGCCAGCCCCGGTGGGTGGCAGATCATCGGCGTCACGCCTTTGCAGATGTGGGACCTGAACCGCGCTGAATCGGCCTTGCTGCGTCCAGGCTATAAAGTACGGTTCACCGATGCCGGCCCGCTCCCGGCGGGTGGCCTGCCCGCCCCCACGGTACCGGCAAGCGCCACCGCGCCCAGCGGCACCTATCTGGAAATCATCACCCCCGGTTTGCACAGCGTACTGCAGGATATGGGCCGTCCCGGCCAGACCGGCCAAGGCGTATCCTGTTCCGGCGCGCTGGACCAGGGCGCGCTGCGGGCAGCCAACCGCGCGGTCGGCAATCGCTCGGACATGGCCTGTGTGGAATCGGTACTCGGCGGCCTGAGCTTCGTTTGCCATGGCCGTGCCGTGATCGCTGTCACCGGTGCGAAAACCCCGGTCACAATCACCAACGCCAGTGGTCTGCAATGGCAGGCAAGTCACTACCAGCCCATCGAGCTGGACGTGGGTGACCGCGTCAGCCTGGGTTCCCCCCTCGCGGGGCTGCGCAGCTACCTGGCGATTCGCGGCGGCTTTGACATCGCTCCGGTGCTAGGCAGCCTGTCCACAGACACCCTGGCCCAGGTCGGCCCCCCGGCGCTCGCCGTCGGCGACCTATTGGGTTTTACGACACTGACCACGGGAACCAGCGTATCGCTGAACGAAGCCCCGGCCTTTGAATTGCCTACTACTGCCAACATCATCACCCTTGACGTGGTCATGGGACCGCGTACCGACTGGTTTACCGAAGACGCTATCCAGCGTCTGAGCAGCCAGCTCTGGCGCGTCACCCCACAGTCCAACCGCGTCGGTATTCGTCTGGCCGGTGAAATGCCGCTTGCGCGCAGCAACCACCATGAGTTGCCCAGCGAAGGCACCTGCGTCGGCGCCATTCAGGTTCCGGCCAGCGGCCAACCGGTTCTGTTTCTCGCCGATCACCCGTTGACCGGTGGCTATCCGGTGATCGGCGCAGTTGCCCACTACCATCTCGACCTGGCTGGCCAGATCCCTATCAATGCGCAGATTCGCTTCAACCCTGTGGACGGCTTCAAAGAGATTCAACCCGTTACGCAAGCCTCTTCAACTGCCGATGTGAAAAAACTTCCATGAAAAAATTACTGATTGCCAACCGTGGTGAAATTGCCGTCCGCATCGCCCGCGCCTGCCGCGACTACGGCGTGCAGTCTGTTGCGGTCTATGCCGACGCGGACATCGACGCCCTGCACGTGCGCCAGGCCGACGAAGCCTACTCACTCAATGGCCAGCGCCCGGCCGAGACCTACCTGGATATCGGCAAACTGATCGCCGTCGCCAAACGCAGCGGCGCCGATGCCGTGCACCCCGGCTATGGTTTTCTGTCTGAACGGGCCGACTTCGCCCGGGCGGTGATCGACGCAGGGTTGATCTGGATCGGTCCCAACCCGCAGACCATCGACGTGCTCGGCGACAAAGTCGAGGCGCGAAAAATTGCCCAACTGGTCGGGGCGCCTCTGGTAGCCGGTACGCCTGGCCCGGTCGAAAGCGCCGCCGAAGTATTGGCCTTTGCCGAACAGCACGGCCTGCCAATTGCCATCAAGGCTGCCTTTGGCGGCGGTGGACGCGGCATGAAAGTCGCCTGGCGCATGGATGAAGTGGCTGAATTGTTCGCCTCCGCCGTGCGCGAAGCGCAAGCGGCCTTTGGTCGTGGCGAATGCTACGTCGAACAGTTCCTCGACCGTCCTCGGCACATCGAAGCGCAGATCCTCGCCGACAAACACGGCAAGGTCGTCGTCGTCGGCACGCGTGACTGCTCCTTGCAGCGGCGCAATCAGAAGCTGGTGGAGGAAGCGCCAGCGCCCTTTATCAGCGACGAACAGCGCCAGCGGATTCATCAATCCGCTCAGGATATCTGCGCCAAAGCCGGCTACGTCGGTGCCGGCACGGTGGAGTTCCTGCTCAGCCAGGATGGCACCCTGTCGTTCCTCGAGGTCAATACCCGCTTGCAGGTCGAGCACCCGGTGACCGAAGAGACCACTGGGGTGGATCTGGTGATCGAACAACTGCGGATCGCCGACGGTTTGCCATTGTCCTTCAGTGAGACGCCGCCCCCGCGTGGCCACAGCTTCGAATTTCGCATTAACGCGGAAGACCCAGGCAAGGGCTTCCTGCCCACCCCCGGTCAGATCACCGATTTCCTGCCGCCATCTGGCCCGGGCGTTCGCCTGGACAGCGGCGTGATAAGCGGCTCGCGAGTGCCCAGCACCTTCGACTCGATGATGGCCAAACTGATCGTCACCGGTGCCACCCGCGAACAGGCCATCGTCCGCGCCCGGCGCGCCTTGGCTGAATTCAACATTGAAGGCATTGCCTCGGTGCTGCCGTTCCACCGGGCCGTGATGGACCATGACGACTTCACCGGTGCCGATAAATTCGCCGTGCACACGCGCTGGATCGAGACCGATTTCGCCGAACAGATCACGCTCGCCCCACGTACCGCCGTATCCGCCGACCCTGGCATCCTGCGCACGTTTGTCGAGATCGACGGCAAGCGCCATGAACTGGGCCTTCCGGCTGCGCTGCTGCGAGGCGTCAGCTTGAACGCTGCGGGTAGCGCCAGCGAAAGCGCGGCCCCATCCGAGGCCACTGATCCGCAGGCGGTACTGACGCCCGTGGCGGGTAATCTGCATACCTGGGTCGTCAAAGACGGCGAGTCGGTGAGCGCCGGGCAAGTGATCGCGGTGGTAGAAGCCATGAAAATGGAAACCTCGGTCCTCGCACCGTGTGAAGGCCAGGTGCAGATCGCCAAACAGGCAGGCGACTACTTTGAAGCCGGCTCCGTCATTGGCCGCATCCAAACAGCTCACTGATTTAAAACTTTTCTTTTCGCAGTCAGTACGCGCAACGGGGTAATACCCCGGTTGCCGCGTGCTGCCCGCAGAAAACTGTAGATGTAACTTTGCAATCAAAATAACGATAAAACCCAACAAATAAATCTGCCGTTATCTGGAGCATAAAGAGCATGTCAATCAATAAGGCGTTCGCTATTGCGGGTACTTGCGCGTTGATTTTCCCATTCACGGCATCTGCAGATTTTATTGCCGACAGTAAGGCCAGTATTGAACTGCGTAACTTCTACTTCAATCGTGACTTTCGCAACGGCCCTCCGACGGCCCAGCGGGACGCGGCAAAAGAATGGGCCCAGGGCGCCATGTTGCGGTTCGAGTCAGGTTATACCGCCGGCACCGTGGGCCTGGGCATCGACGCCGTTGGCATGCTCGGCCTCAAGCTTGACGGCGGTGATGGTTCCGGTGGCACCGGCCTGTTGCCGGCTGATCTCAGTTCGAAAAACAGCCGCGGCTCACAGGACGAATATTCCAAACTTGAGCTGACGGCCAAGGCGAAGGTGTCGGAAACGGTTCTAAAGGCTGGCTCACTCGCCTTCCGTACACCCGTGGTATCGAGCAATGACACACGCCTGCTGCCCTCCACGTTCGAAGGCGCGCTACTGACCTCCAAAGACATTGATCAGTTGGTCCTGCAAGGGGGCAAGCTGGCGCAAATCAAGTTCAACAGTTCCTCGGACTATCAGGACTTCACGGGGAACCGCATCGGCGGTGTCAGTGATGACTTCCGCTTTGCCGGTGGTACCTACAGTTTCAACAAAGCCCTTAGCACAAGTCTGTTCTACGGCAATCTGGAAAATGTCTACCGGCAGTTCTTTGGCGGCGTCGTCTATGAAATTCCCCTTGCCGCGCAGCAGTCGCTGAAGTTCGATCTACGTTATTCGAAAAGTACCGATGACGGTAACTTCCGCCCGCTCGATAACCGGGCAGCGAACGGACTGGTTGCCTACACCCTGGGCGCCAACGTGTTCACGGCCGCCTATCAACACATGAGCGGTGACGACCCCTTCCCGTACATTGCCAATAGCGACCCGTACCTGGTCAACTTTGTCCAGATCAATGACTTTGCCAACACTCAGGAACGCTCCTGGCAGCTGCGTTATGACTACAACTTCGCGGCAATGGGCATTCCCGGGCTGACGTTCATGAGTCGCTACGTCCAGGGTGACAACGCGTTGGTCGGGGGCAGTAACACGGGCAAAGAGTGGGAGCGCGATACGGATATCGGTTACGTGATCCAAAGCGGTTCGTTAAAAAACCTCGGGGTCAAACTCAGAAACGCTACGGTTCGTTCGAACTTCGGCAATGACCTGGACGAAACCCGTCTGATCGTGAGTTACACATTAGCACTTTGGTAATCCGCTGACGGCGACCTTTGTCCCTGCGCAACCGATCCTTATTCAGAGAAAGTGCAATGAAAAGTCTCAGGTTTAACCAGAAGATACTACTGATTGCTTCGTTGCTTATCATGACGGTGTTTTGCACATTCACCGTATTGAATGATGTTCGGTTGCGTGACGACAACGTAAAAAAAATCGAGGAACACACCCGCGCCCTCTCGGCAGCGATGGCACATGATATCCAGAGCTGGCTGGACGGACGAATGATTCTGCTAAGGGGATTTGCCGAACTCATCGGCGACGATCCCTCGCCGCAAAACATACTCGACAAATTGCAAAGCCAAGTGCTCATGAGCCAATTTATCGCAGGTTATGCGGGTACCCGTGACGGTGGGTTCCAGATCCATCCCCCGCGGCAGATGCCAGCCGATTACGACAGCAGGCAACGGCAATGGTACATAGACGCCGCAGACCATGGCGTGGCGATGACCGAACCCTACGTAGGGGCCGGGATCGACTACCCGATTATCACCCAGGCGGTCGCCATCCACGCCGGGCAGCAAACGCTCGGCGTCCTGGGCGCCAGTCTGAACATCGAGACGATTTCCCAGACGCTCAACGCGCAAGCCTTCGAGGGCAACGGATACGCCTTTGTGGTGAGCAAGGAAGGTAAAATACTGGTTCACCCCGACAAGGCGCTGATCGGCAAGACACTGTCCGATCTGTTTCCGGGCAACACCCCGACGCTCAATGATCGATTGGTGGAAGCCACTACGGTCGATGGCGTGAAATTCACCCTGTTCTCTGCGATCAAGGGTTTGCCGATGAAAGACTGGTACATCGGCATCGTCCTGGACAAACAGGCAGCCATGGCCAGTCTTGCTGCGTTCCGCAGTTCGGCGATCATCACGACAATCGTTGCCGGCATGGCCACCCTGCTGCTGCTCGGACTGCTTATTCGCGTGTTGATGAAACCCCTGCGCCTTATCAGTCACGCGATGGAAGATATCGCCCAGGGCGACGGTGACCTGACCCGACGCTTGTCGATCCTGTCCAAGGATGAATTCGGCCAATTGGCCGTGAGTTTCAATCGCTTCGGCGACCGGATCCATGCCTCCATCACCGAAGTCTCATCGACGACGAACTCCCTGAAAGAGGCCACCCGCAAGGTCCTGACGGCCTCCAACTCCTCGGTTGGGAAGTCGGAACACCAATCCGGCTTTACCAGCAACGTGGCGGCGGCCATTGAGGAGCTTGGGGCGTCGGCGCAAGAAATCGCCTCGAGTGCCTCGGCGGCGTCCAGAGGCGCCTCGAGCGCCAGGGCGCAGATCGATTCGAGCTGCAGGCTCGTCGAGAACACGGTCAATGCCATGAGTTGCCTGCAAGCAAACATCGAAGAAACCCGCGCACAGATCGAAGAACTCAACGCCAAAAGCGCCAATATCGGCAAGGTGCTGGAGGTCATCTCGACGATCTCCGGAAAAACCAACCTGCTGGCCTTGAACGCGGCCATCGAGGCAGCCCGGGCCGGAGCGGCCGGGCGCGGGTTTGCCGTGGTGGCGGACGAAGTCAGAAGCCTTGCCCACCACACCCAGACAGCGACCGAAGAAATCCGCGCGGTGATCGAGGCGCTGCAGGAGGGGGCTACCCAGGCGGCCAAGACCATGCTGCGCAGCCATGAAATCGGCAGCCAAAGTGTACGGGTGGCGACCGAGGCCGGGGACAGCCTGCTGACCGTGGTGTCACGCATCATCGAGATCGATGAGATGTGCCTGACGGTCGCCGCGGCAACCGAGGAGCAAACCAGTGCTGTTGACCAGCTTACTCGGGATGTTCATGAGATCAGTCAGTTGAATCGCCATGCCACCGACAACTTGTGCTCGACCCTCAAGGCGTGTGGGGAACTGGATTTTGAAGTCGGACGCCTCAGGAGTGTGGTCGACACTTTCAAGTTGTAGACACACACGCCATGCCCCTCGGCCAGTGGACCGAGCTGATAGAATGCCCGCCCTGATCCGCCAGACATCGCTCGCCATGACTCAAGCTTCCAAGCCTTCCACTCCAAACGTCGCCATCATCGGCGGCGGCCCCGCCGGCCTGATGGCGGCCGAGGTGTTGAGCCAGGCGGGCCTTCAGGTCGACCTGTACGACGGCATGCCATCGGTGGGCCGCAAATTCCTGCTGGCCGGCGTGGGCGGCATGAACATCACCCACTCCGAAGCCTTCCCGGCCTTCCTGTCCCGCTATGCCGAACGCGCGGCGAATATCGCCCCGCTGCTGCGGGCATTTGGCGCAAACGAACTGTGCGAATGGATTCATGGCCTGGGTATCGACACCTTTGTCGGCAGTTCCGGGCGGATATTTCCTACCGACATGAAAGCCGCCCCGCTGCTGCGCGCCTGGCTCAAGCGCCTGCGCGATGCCGGCGTGGCGATCCACACGCGCCACCGCTGGCTCGGTTGGAACCCTGATGGCAGCGTGCGCATTGCGAGTCCGGAAGGTGAGAAAACGCTACGCCCCGACGCGACCCTGCTGGCGCTGGGCGGCGGCAGTTGGTCGCGCCTGGGCTCCGACGGCGCCTGGATGCTGGCGCTGGAACAACGCGGCGTGCCCCTGGCGCCATTGCAACCGAGCAACTGCGGGTTCGAGGTAGAGGCCTGGAGCGACCTGATGATCAGCAAATTCGCTGGCGCCCCGCTGAAAAATATCGCCATGGGCTTGAACGACGATGTACCGCGCCTCGGCGAATGCGTGATCACCGCCACGGGCCTCGAAGGCAGCCTGGTCTACGCCCTGTCGGCGCCGGTTCGCGAAGCCATCAACCAACACGGCAGCGCGACGATCCATCTGGACCTGCTGCCGGGCCGGCCTGTGGATAAGATCCAGCAAGCCCTGAGCAAGCCACGCGGCTCTCGCTCGATGGCCAAGCACTTGCACAGCCAGCTGGGGATCGACGGCGCCAAGGCGGCGCTGTTGCGCGAGCTCACGCCGGCCGAATGTTTCACTGACCCGGCGCGGCTGGCCCAGGCGATCAAGGCCCTGCCAGTCACCCTGGTGAAGACCCGCCCTTTGGACGAAGCTATCAGCAGCGCTGGTGGCGTGACCTTCGAGGCCCTGGATGAACGCCTGATGCTCAAGCAATTGCCCGGCGTGTTCTGCGCCGGGGAAATGCTCGATTGGGAAGCACCGACCGGCGGCTACCTGCTCACGGCGTGCTTTGCCAGCGGTCGCGCGGCGGGGTTGGGAATTCTGGAATTCTTGAAGCAGTGATCGTTCCTATGCTCTGCGTGGGAACGCCTCTGCGGACGCTCCGCGTTCGGCTTTTGGGACGCAGAGCGTCCCGGGCGGCATTCCCACGCAGAGCGTGGGAACGATCATTAATGCCCTAATATCAGGTTTTTTTCTTACGCGGCCCAGTGTTGAACACCGGCACTTTGCGCACAGGCTTGACCGAAGGTTCCACAGGCGAGGCATCGCCGCTGTCCACCCACTTGCCCAGGTTGCGCTTGCCGCCACCACCGGAGGTTTTCGGTTTCTTCGGTTTTTTCGGTTTCTTGATCACCTGGCCGCTGGCATCGGTGTCCGGTACCCGATGCTCAGGCTCGAAGTCCTGTTCCATCTGGCGAGTCAGTGTCTGGCGCGTCAGCATCTCGATGGCCGACAGCAGGTTCACTTCGTCGGCGCAGACCAGGGAAATCGCTTCCCCGGTCGAACCCGCCCGACCGGTACGGCCGATGCGGTGGATGTAGTCCTCGGCGACGATCGGCAGGTCGAAGTTCACCACCAACGGCAAGTCCTCGATATCCAAGCCACGGGCGGCGACGTCGGTCGCCACCAGGATCTGCACTTCGCTGGCCTTGAAGCGGTCCAGCGCGCGCTGGCGGGTGGCCTGGGGCTTGTCACCGTGGATGCCGTCGGCGTTGATGCCCAGGCCCTGGAGTTTTTCCACCAGCGCATCGACGCCGTTGCGGGTCTTGGCAAAGACCAGCACCTGCTTCCACTTGTTCTTGCGCATCAGGTGCACAAACAATTCCGGCTTGCGCTTCTTGTCCACCGTCACCACCCATTGCTTGACGGTGTTGGCGGCGACGTTGCGCGGGCTCACTTCAATGCTCAGCGGATCGTTGAGCATCTGCCCGGCCAGCAGGCGGATCGCGTCGGAGAAGGTCGCCGAGAACAGCAGGGTCTGGCGCTTCTTCGGCAGGGCCTTGTAGATGTTCGCCAGCTCCTCGGAGAAGCCCAGGTCGAGCATGCGATCGGCTTCGTCCAGCACCAGGGTCTGCAACTGGTTGAACTTCAGCGCGTTCTGGCGGAACAAATCGAGCAGACGCCCCGGCGTGGCGACCAACAGGTCGACGCCTTTGCGCAATTTCATCATCTGCGGGTTGATGCTGACGCCGCCGTACACGGCGTAGGTGCTCAGCGGCAGGTTTTGCGCGTACTGGCGCACGCTTTCATGGACCTGCTCAGCCAGCTCACGGGTCGGCACCAGGATCAGCGCCCGCACCGAGTTGGCCGCGACCTTCGGCCCTTCAGTGGTCAGCAACTGCAACAGCGGCACCGCGAAACCGGCGGTCTTGCCGGTACCGGTCTGGGCGGCGGCCATCAGGTCGCGACCGGCGAGCACCGCCGGCATGGCTTGAGCCTGAACCGGGGTCGGGGTCTGGTAGCCGAGCGTCTCGAGGGCGCGCAGCAAGGGTTCGATCAGGCCAAGGGTGGCGAAAGTCATGGAAGTACCGTAGGAAAAATCAGCGCAAGGTGTGCAATGCGCGGCAGTTTACCCTAAATCAGGCGGCGGCCGGCGCAGGCTTGGGTTTGCGCCACTGCGGCAATCCGATCAACACCACGGCGCTGATGATCACCAGCATCGCCACACTTTCTTCAGCGCCAATGGTTTCACCCGCGAACACGATCCCCAGCAACACTGCCACGGCTGGGTTGACGTAGGCATAACTGGTGGCCGCCGCCGGGCGCACATGCTTGAGCAGGTACATGTAGGCATTGAAGGCAACGATCGAACCGAAGCAGGTCAGGTAAGCCAAGGCAAGCCAACCTTCCAGCGGCGGCATGCTGTCCAGGTGCTCGCCGCTGGCCACGCTGCCGATCAACAGCACCACACCGCCCACCAGCATTTCCACGGCACTGGCCATCGCCCCGGTTGGCAACTGCACATGTTTGCTCAGCACCGAACCGAAGGCCCAGGACGCCGCCGCGAATACCAGCAAGGTCGCCCCCAACGGGCTGGACTGCAGGTTGGAACCGAGGTTGAGCATGGCGATGCCGATCAACCCCAGCACAATCCCCGCCCATTCCAGACGGGTATTACGCGCGCCCCAGAAATATCCACAGAGCAAGGTAAACAAAGGCACTGTCGCCACGGCCAGGGCCGCCACCCCGGACGCCACGCCCGTGTGCTCGGCCACACTGACCGCGCCGTTACCAAAACTGAGCAACAGCACGCCAATGATGGCCCCGGCCTTCCATTGCGCCCACGTCGGGGCCGGGGCCCCACGCCAGCGCAGGAAGCCGTACATCAACGAACCGGCCAGCACAAAACGAATCCCGGCCAACAACAGCGGCGGCCAATGCTCCACACCGATACGAATCACCAGGTAGGTCGAACCCCAGATGACGTACAAGGCAAAAAAAGCAGCGATCAATGGCAGGGGGAAACGGCGTAGGCCAGGCATGTTCAACTCGAAGTCAGGACAATGAGAGGCTTTATTCTAGAAAGGCGATAGACGGAAAATAAGTTACAAAACCTGTTTATCAAAGCCATACACTTTTCAAAACACGGAGATCAGCGCTATAAATCGCGTTTTCGAAAGTCACGCCAACAGGAAGCCAAACCGTGGATAAATACGACCGCATGCTGCTCAGCGCTTTGTTGGACAACGGTCGTGCGTCCTACGCTGAACTGGCCCGCAAAGTGAACCTGTCAGCCCCCGCCGTGGCCGAGCGAGTCAGCAAACTGGAAACCAGCGGTGTCATCACCGGTTATCAAGCCAAAGTCGACATGGCAAAGATCGGTCTGCCGGTGCAGTGCGTCATCGAACTGCGAATGAACCAGCACGGCAACCAGAAGACCTACGACGAACTGTGCAAGATCCCACAACTGACCGAGTGCCACCGGGTCACCGGCGACCCGTGCGTGATCATGCAAGCGGCAGTGGGTTCGATGCCCGAGCTGGAAGAATTGATCAACCGCATCGCCAAGTTCGGCTTCAGCAAGACCTCGATCGTGCTGTCCAGCGCCATTGAAAAGCGCGTGCCGTTGGGGCAGTTGGAAGGCAACGGTAAATAAGGATCAAACACTGAACGACCTGTGTGGGAGCGGGCTTGCTCGCGAATGCGGGGTGTCAGTCGCACATTTACCTAATGACACACCGCATTCGCGAGCAAGCCCGCTCCCACAAGGGTTCTGTGGTGTGTTTAGAACCCGCGATGCCGCTTGAGGTGCTCATTGATCTTCGCCGCCGGCACTTTCTGCAAACTGCACAGCAAATCATGGGACAACTCCCGCAGCCCATGCTTTTGTCGCAGCTCCGAAGCCAGGTGCGCGGTGAGGTTGGCGGCCATTTCGGCGTCGGCCATGGCCCGGTGAGCCTGGCCGGTGTGGGGCAAGCCGGCGAACGTGTTGAGCGTGCCGAGCTTGTGGTTTGGTGCAGCCGGCATCAGGCGCCGGGCCAGCAACAGTGAACAGGCAAAATTCTGCAAGCGAGTACGCTTGATTCGCCCCAGTTCGAAGTCCCAGAACTTCTGGTCGAACGCGGCGTTGTGCGCCAGCAGGGGCGTGATGCCGACGAACTCGTTGACCTCGTTCATCACTTTTTCCGCCGACGGGGCGCTGCGCAGCATGGCGTTGCTGATGCCGGTCAGTTGTTCAATGAAGGCTGGCACCCGTACACCGGCATTCATCAGGCTCTGGTAGCGGTCGACGATCCGGCCTTGCTCGAGCATCACCACCGCGATTTCAGTGGCCCGGCAACTGCTGCTCGGGGTGATCCCGGTGGTTTCAAAGTCGATGACTGCGATGCGTTCCAAACCTTTTGAACTCCGTGAAAATCAATTCTTGAGCAGCAACGCACCTTCGATGGGCACGTAGCGGCTGGCGGCGCGGATCAGCGAGTTGGCGGTCAACCCCGGCACGCCATAGGCCACGGCTTGCACGCCGTGCTTTTGGATAATGCGCTCGAGCAACATGTCGAAATCGCCGTCGCCGGAGGCCAGCACCACCTCATCGACGTGGTCGGCAGCGTCCATGATGTCCAGCGTGATGCCCACGTCCCAGTCGCCCTTGGCCGAGCCGTCGCTGCGCTGGATGTAGGGTTTGAGCTTCACGATGAAGCCCAGGTTGCGCAGGATCTGCTGGAATTGCTGCTGCTTGCTGTCACCGCGATCGATCGCGTAGGCGTAGGCCTCGACGATCTGCCCCTGTTTACTGACATCGGCCCACAGCGCGGCGTAGTTGAAATGGCAACCGTAGGCCTGGCGCACGGTGTAGTAGAGGTTCTGCACATCGGCGAACACTGCAATTTTTTTCACCGCGTTTCCTCTTGGATGCACATGCACGCAGACCACCTGGGCCGAAAAGTCGCCCAGTATGCCAGCCCGAAGGATTGTTCCGCGAATAATCGGCCCGAGGCGCCAGAGCGCCCCGGACGAATGGCAGGTCAGACGAAGGAGTCGTCGTCGCCGAAGGAAGACGAATCGTCGCTGTAGTCCGCGTCGCTGAAGCCGCCCTGGTCGTTGCTGTAGGCGTCATTGTCGGCCACGCGCTGGTCATCGCCCCAGCCGTTGTCGCCGCTGTTGGCGGTGTCGTTGACCGGTTGGGCCGGCTCTTCCTTGATGACCTCGACGACTTCCTGGGGTTGCTGGTTGCTGTGAAACAGGCTGCTGATGCCTTGGGCCAGCATCACGCCGCCGGCCACGCCCGCCGCGGTTTTCAGGGCGCCACCCAGGAAGCTGCCCGCTGCCGGGGCCTGTTGCTGCGGTGCGCCATAATTGCCGGGCGGCGCGCCGAAGCCCTGTTGGGGCTGGGCATTGAAGGACGGCTGTGCCGGTTCGCGCCAGCCACCACCGCTTGCGGCCGGCGCGCTCGCCGGGCGTGAATCCCGCGGGCTGCCACCGAAAATACTCGAGAGGAAACCTCCGCCGCCGCTGGGCGCCGACGTCTGTTTGCGGGCCTGTTGCAGCTCGGCCTGCAATTGCTCGACTTGCTGGGTGAGTTGCTTGTTCTGCTCATCGAGGCGCTTGATCGCGGCCTCCTGCACCAGAATCGCCTGGGCCATGAAATAGCCCGCCGCTGGCTGGCTGGCCAGGTGTTCCTTGATCCGTGCCTCGGCCTGGGCGTCGCGCGGGGCTGAATCCTTTTCGGCCTGTTGCAGCCGTGAAAACAGTCCATCGATCAGGGTTTGTTCTTCGCTGTTCATGGCGACCTCATTCGATTGCCGGGTAGAAACCATTCCGATCCCGAAGACCGGTGCCCATCAGTAATGGGGCTCGTCGAAAAGCTTTCAATGGTCTTTACCTGATGTTTACGTTTGTTTCTGCGGTCACCTGATGGGTAAAGTGTCGGACCGCTTTTTCGAACTGCGATACCGACCCATGAATCCGTTAGAAGTACTGCGTGACTCTTTGTATTTTTTCAAGCGCCATCTGGGCCGGATCGCCCAGTTGTGCTTGCCGCTGGTGACACTCGAAGCGGTGCTGCAGCAGGGAGTGGACAGCGCCGTCGGGGCCGACGGCTTTTCCGGCTACAGCGTGATCGTCGGGCTATTGGTGTACCCGCTGTACACCGCGGCTTTGATTCTGTTTCTCGATGCCCGCAGTCGTGGCGAAGCCCCCCGCGCCCGCGATTTGCTCGCCGCCGCGCTCCTCCAGTGGCCACGCTTCGCCTTGCTGACCGCGCTCAATACTCTGCTGATCCTGATCGGCATCTCGTTGTATTTCCTGCCAGGGCTATGGCTGATGGTCGTCCTGGCTTTCGGTGAGTACCTGCTGGTATTGAAGGGCTTGGCGCCACTGGCCGCGATGAAGGAAAGCGCGCGCCTGAGTCGAGGCCATTTCTGGCGAATCCTGCTGTGCATCCTGGCTGTTATGGTCCCGCTGTGGCTGCTCAAGGGCGCCAGCGTCTCGGTGTATCCGCCGCCGCAAAATCCTTTGGTCAGCTTGCTGATCGACAGCATCCACAGTTTTCTGCAATTGTTCACCACTGTCGTGCTGTTCCGAATGTTCATGTTGATTGCAGAAAAACCTGAGCCATGACCCGTCTACTGCGCCACACCTTGCTGGGCCTGCTGTTGATCCTCAGCCTGACCGCCCTGTCGATCTACGCCCTGACCTGGCGGCCACAGCCCCGGGAAACCCTGCCGGTCAGTTGCACCGCCAACGCAGCCCCCCTGGTGCCCGGCCAGGCCCTGAAGGTGATGACCTGGAACGTGCAGTTCCTCGCCGGCAAGCGCTACGTGTTCTGGAACGACCTGGCCCAGGGCGACGATGAACGCCCGACCCTGGAAGACATGGCCTTCAGCCTCGACGAAGTGGCCCGGGTCATCCGCGACGAGCAACCGGACATCGTGTTGCTCCAGGAGCTGGACAAGGGCGCCAAGGCCAGCGATTACCAGGACCAGCTCAAGCTGTTGCAGGAACGGCTGGCCGACCTCTATCCATGCGGCACCAGCGCCTTCGACTGGAAGGCCGACTTCATCCCCGACCCGCACATCTTCGGCAGTGTCGGCCGGCAACTGGCGACCCTGAGTCGCTACCGCATCGACCGTGCCGAACGGGTGCAACTGCCGGTGGCCGACGCCAACTTTATCAGCCGTCAGTTCCAGCCGAAGAATGCCTTATTGGTCAGCTACCTGCCGCTGAGCGATGGCGGCCAGTTGGCGGTGCTCAACACGCATCTGGAACGGGCCACCGAGCCGGACGAAACCCTGCCCAGACAAATCACCACCGTAACCAAGGCACTGGATAAATTCGAATCCGCAGGCACGCCCTGGCTGATCGGCGGCGACTTCAACCTGCTGCCCCTGGGCCAGTACCGACGCCTGCCGTCCGAGCAACGCACGCCCTACTCCGCCGACAGCCCCTTGCACCTGTTGTGGGACAAATACCCGATGATCCCCACCAACAACGAGGCCAGCGGTATCGACCGCGCACACTGGCTGACCCACTACCCGAACGACCCCGGCCTCAACGGCCCCGACCGCACCGTCGACTACCTGTTCTACAGCCCGCGCCTCAAACGAGTCGAAGCCCAGGTAAGGCAGGACGACACCTTGCGCATCTCCGATCATTTGCCGGTGATTGCGCGATTCTTGTTGCCGGCAACGCCTTAGCGGGCTCACCACCGAACACATGTGGGAGCGAGCTTGTTCGCGATAGCGGTGGATCAGCAACATGACTATTTGGCTGACATGCCGCCATCGCGAGCAAGCTCGCTCCCACAGAGTTTGTATTTCATATCCTGAATTTCTTCAGCTCACTTGCGCGGCTTGACCCGCGCCGACGGTGAGCGCTCATCAATGTTCAGGTTTGAGTATCGGCGCTCACGAACTGCGGCCAGGTGTTCGAAAGGACCGATTTGAATCCTTGAGCCAATAGACCGTCGTGAAATACCCCCAACCGATCAAAAACGAGGGGGCGATCGTCAACAACACATTGGGCGTGCCTGCCCCTATATGAACAGCCGCCGACAAAGCAGAAAACAGACTCACCACGGTCAATGGCACGACCGCACGTCGAGCCAGCGCATGCCATCCAGCCAACATTTGCGCCAGCTTAAACATGACTGACAACGCAATGAGCGTTGAAACATAACTGATGAGGCCTTGAGTGATTGCCGCCAGCCCCATCACTTTCATGCTGTGAGCACTATTGGATACCGCTGCCAGCAAACCATAAAAAATGGCCGCCGGCAGCGCCGAGAGAAGAACAGACGTCTTATTCACTCACATAAACTATCGGATGATCTTTTCTTTAACAAACCACTCCGAATCAGGCTGCAGCATCACCACGCACAAGATCTGATCCGAATAGGTGACGTGCTTGATAAAGTGCGCGTTAGTCACTTCATCACTGGACATGTCCATCTTCGGAAAGAAGTTAGGCGCGACAGAACTCTGGCCTCCAGGAATGACACCGGTATTCACATCCAGCACCAGGTCCTTGGACAAGGAGTGAACAATTTCAACCGCCAGCGCCGCCATGTCGGCACTCTGCACATCGACGCGCAAATCCGGGTAGAAACGTGCCGATGGAACCCGCGAAGACATGACCCTGAACATATTGTAAACAACCGGGTTATAGGTCTTGGCAACGATCAGCTTCGGCATGCCGATCGCTTGAATGACATTTTTCAAAAAGAACTGATTAAGCTTTTTAAAAAGCGCCGACCCTCGGTATTCATCCGCGATCATCGCTGTCCAGAGATACAGGAACGACGAAGAACCAAAAGGAAGGCTTTTTGCCCCAATGATCCCCACCACCTTTTCGGTGTTCGAATCGATGGCCAGCGCCAGATGCTCGTATATCTCGAAAATGCCTGGCTGATTACCAAAGTATTGATTGACGTCGTATTCAGGCATTCCTTGCTGCAAATCCGCGACGATCTTGGCCTTGAAACTCTCCGGAAAACTACGGCCGACAGCCGAGTAATCCAGATCCCAACCCGCGCTATTTTCCTGACTGTTCATACGCCACCTTAATTCAAAATTTGTTGTTTGGATAAAATCTGAGCGCATGGCTTTCAGGCATATGTCCTGACACAGGAATTTTTATGTAGTCCCCCCGTCCCCAGAGCCTGTTCATGTCCACATAGCCGTTAAACTTTATGCCCGTATTAGAGGAGGACAGTATGTAACTTGAGTTATCAAGGTTCGACAGATCCGCCACCATCCTGAACGTGGCCGCAATATTGGTATTGAACGGGTTGGCCGGATCACTGTAATTGTAACGCCCGACATTCACCGTAAAGTTGTCCCCGCCCATAGTATTGCGGTTATCAAAGAACCAGGCCATGGGGCTCTTGTGCAAGGGCACATGTTCGGCAACTGCGGTATGCGCGCGACCCCACTTCCAATCACTGACGTCAGCGCCATACTTGTCCTTGATTTGCTGCAGCGACAGGTTTAATGACTTTTCCAGCGCTCGCTGACAATTGTCAGCGCCCCCACACCAAAAGACCTGATCGGCTTTTTTGCTTAACACAAGGTTGAGAAAAGCATCGTAGTTACGCTGATTCCAGCCCGCCGCCAAAAGCTCTTTGCCAATTTTCTGCTCCAGCAACTCCTGCGTGAAGTTCTTCACCCAGTATGCTGCAATCAATGGCGCCGCCGACTCGGGATCCGAGTCAAACCGCCAGGCCTTGAGGATGCTCAACTGCGCAGGCGTTGAAGGCAGCCCTTCGACCAGCGCAATCATTTTGGGTAACAGATCGGCCATGGACGACGAGTAACGATCAAGCTGGATGTCGGCGGACGTTTGCAGGGTATGAGGCGCACGCCCCTTCAAAAGATCCATGATGCGGTCGTAGCGATAAGGCAAAACCCAGTCATGGCCGAAGTTGAACGGGTAATTATCGGGAACAATGCGGTTGTTAGCGGTGGCAATGTAACCACTGGCTGGGTTGAACTGCGTGGGCTTCGCCGACTGGGGCACATACCCTGTCCAGTCATACTTAGCTTCCCAGCCAGGTGCGGGGGCTTGACCCAAGAGGTCGTTATCATTCGCTTTTACCGGCACCCGGCCCGCGGAAACATAGCCAATGTTGCCTGCCGTATCCCCATAAACCATGTTTTGCGGAGGCACGCCAAACTCGGCGGAGGCCTGCAAAAATTGCGGCCAGTTCTCTGAACGGTTGATGCCCAGAATGCTGTCGAAGGTTTTGTCATTGGTCTCCAGCCCGGTCCAGGCCAGCGCAATGACCACGGATTTTTTACCGTTGATGGCCTGTTGCGCCGCCTGGTAGATATCACTGATTACCGGGCCGTGATTCGTATACCGGACCGGTAACGTGACAGACGCCTCACCTTTGACATCAATCTTCTCCTGCACCACCCGAAACGGCTTGTAGGTCGAATCGGAGGCGAGATAGAGGTTGTTATCCGAAGGGTTCAGTTTCTCTAGGTACGCATCCTGAACGGACGACCCGGTATTGGTGTAGCCCCACGCGATCTTCTTGTTGTGTCCGATCACAAAAAGTGGCGCACCGGCATAAGTTGCCCCCACGAGCGACGACTCGGGCGTCTCGATAGAAGCAAGATAAAACAGCGCCGGATTGGTCAATTTCAAGTGCGGATCGTTGGCCAGTATCGGTTTACCCGTAACCGTATGGTCGCCGGCAATCACCCAGTTGTTCGACCCTACGCCCTCGACATTCGAGGGCGGCAGTTTATCCAGCAGCGCCAAACCGGTGCCGGACACGTCCAGGTTGTTGTACAGCGCGGCATAGTCCCTGGTTTTGACCGGCGCACTTCCCGGGTAAGGCGCAAACACCTCATTAATCTGTGAGACGGTCAAGTTTTTGGACAGCGACAGTCGTTGCAATTGCATGCCCAGGTTGGAGCTTAACGTCCATGAAAACAACAAATGCAGCGCGACTGAATCGGAAGGCTCCCACCGTTTGAGCGGTGCGGAACGAGTCAATGAAAACTCGACGGGCAAGCGATCTGCGAACTTGTCGATGAAAAAGTTCACACCGTCGCTGTAGCTCTTCAGTACGTCCTGGGTTTGCGGTTTCAGCTGCTGAAATATCGAGTCTGCGGTTTTCTTGAACCCCAACGTCCTGGAAAATTTGTCCATGTCCAGTGTCTTGGGGCCAAATGTCTCCGACAGGGTGCCGTTCGCGTAGTTTTTGCTGAACTGCATCTGCCACAACCGATCCCGGGCATGGCTATACCCCAGCAAAAAATACGCATCCCGATCATTTGCAGCCTTGATGTGCGGAACGGCGTTGGCATCCCAGGCAATACTGCCTTTATCAGAAATGCCGTCCGCGACTTTTATGATACCGGTCTCGAACACATTGGACAGTGTAATGTTGTGCAGCACATACATCACACCGACAACTGCGATACCGAGCACGCCGAAAATACCAAACACTATTATTTTAATTGTTGCTTTCATGACATCTACGTCCTGACCCAGAGCACTCACGCTACCCGACGATTTTTTTCTGCGTACTTGCTCACGAAGAACACCAGCGATACTCGTTCACCCTCAGTCACGGCTTCAACCTGATGAGGAAAGGAGCAGTCGGTGATTACGATGGATTGCAGCTCGGGCCGAATGAGATTCACCTGCTCGCCCTGGTCATTGAAAATCAAAAATTCGCCACCGGAAAAACCTTTACCCAACTGCAGTACGATCGAATACAAATAATCCGGATTACTGTCGACATCCAAATGTTTACCAATGAAAGATCCGTCTTTCATCTTGTTAACCTGCATACGGCGAATGTAGAACTCTTCCCCCCCCAACAGATTGGAAACAAAACCCAGCAGTTTCTGATTGCAAACCACCGAAATCATCTGATCCGCGAGTGGCTGGTTAACGCGCATCGGTCTTTCGACGTCGGTCATGAAACGGGCGACTGCAAGATCGTTGAGTTCGTCAGCATCACCGATGAAGACTTGCTCCCACGGCAACGCCTTACTTGCCAGGATGGTATTGATCTCATCCCAGTCATTCTGACTGTACAGAAACTCGGTAGCGCTGGAGTAAAACGAACCGTTCACTGCCAATTCTTTCTTCGCGACTTCAACAACATTCATTTCACGTTCCCTCGTTCAAAATCGTTCATTAAACTTCGACTTCTACTGCTGACGCTTCACGCGTCGCTTTTATCTCAAGGTGCTGTTTGCTCGTGTTGTACCAAGTGATGAGATCGAACGGATCACTTTCATCCCGACACAAGTGGTCTCGCAAGATAAGGAAGCTCTCGGTCATGCTCCAGGTTTCGGTCATCGGGCCAAACCGCGATACCAATGCTTCATTGGCCGCCCTTTCCGGGGCGATGCTCCAGAAGTTCACACCCGGGTTGCGGTGATGAAAATCATGGCTCGGCAAATCTTGCATAAAGGAAAAAACACGCAACGGAATATCAATGAATACGACTGCCAAACCCCACTTCACTACACGCCAGGCAAACGCCCAACCGGTGTAATTCAAAGGGTAAGGGCGACCAAAAAAACGCCCCCAGCTGAGTGAGCCGTAGAAAATATACTTGGGCAAACCCTTGGTATTTTCCGAAAACCACAAATGTTCGGTAACGTGTTGTATCCAAGACGAAAACTGCGTAACAAGCAAAATCGGCAGCAGATAGAACACGACAAAAGGCGTCATATAGCCGGACAGGTAAACCCCAGCCAGCAACAGTAACCAATAGATCGCCCGACTGTTTTTTTCGTGCTTGTCCGTTTTGACAAAGTTAACTTCGAGCCGGAACTTTATATGCTCATAAATACGCATTGGGTGAAACGGCGCCACCACCAGTTTTGTCCAAAATTCAGTCTCACTCATGCCTTTGTAGAAGCCATGGCTGGTCATGAACTGAAGATCGACATCTTTATCGGTGCAAAATGTATTGACGCTGTGGTGCTCACCCACGTGCAACTTCATGTAGTTATTCCACGGCGTGTGCAGAATGGGCATCGATAACACCCACTTGCAAACAAACTTTGCCAACCGCTTATTAGCGATGCCGGCACCGTGAATGGTGTAGTGGAACGTGTGCAGCAAACCCCGCTGCCGGTTGACCACCATGCAAATCATCGGAATCGACAGCGCCAGCTTGATACCCCAGTGAAGATCCGACTCCAGCAGCTTATTGCCGAGCAGAACCGCGGCAACGAAAACTGCATAACCCCAGCTGATCTGAAGAAACAACTGCCACGGTTTCAAGAGCGTATCTTTAGCGCTTTTCGGTGCGTTCTTATTACCGGACTTGCCCGTCACCCATGTCCAGAACCCCTGAAGCGGCAAGCGCTCATAGGTCGCCCTGACATCAATGCCATGCCCATATTTCGTGTAGCGTGTGGCAAAGAGTTCCTCTTTCATATTGGCAGCCTCCCTACTTCGCCTATAGATAATCCGTTTTCACATACAAAACAGCGACCGAACCAAAGAAAGAATAGAAAGGTTCCATCTTGTAATGGTCAACGGCCAAGACCACAAACTCTTTATACACGTCAAGAAATATGCCTCCCATAAGGGCATACTCAGCGGCCTGCGAGAGAAAGTTGTTCCAGATCGTTTCATCACTCTGGGCCACAAACCACTTGGAATACAGCGGCCGTCTGGACTCGAATATTTCCTTCATCTGTTCGTAGTTTAAACCCGTCTGGCCATAATCCCCTGCACGGAGTCGTTCCAGAATAGCTTGATGGCGCTCGTGCCAAGTCTGTTCATCGCCACACAGTTCAAAGAAAGAGCCAACGGCCGCAGGCGCTGTTAATTTATCGCCAATAGTCAGCAATTGCTGATTGACTTTGCCGAGAAACTCATCACGCGCGCTTAGCGAACTGGCGTTCTTGTTAAACGATATGTATTCGAACTCGCCACCGAACAGCTTATGCTCCAGGGGAACACCCACAGCGCGCGAAAAGTCGCTCAAGGCGTCGTCCGCTTTGATTAACTTTGCTCCCGCCAGCCCTGGTTGCTCGCCAACGTGGGTAAAGGTGTACCGGGGCGCGCCTTCAGCGTCCATGTCATAGGAATAATCCGGGCATATCGCACTGACAATGGTCAACGGCCGATCAAGTGACTTACTGCGGTTGATCTGCGCTACAACGCCCCCCATCGCTACCTGCGTCGGGGGCATCAGACCACCAGCGGTCAACAGTTGCGACAGGGCTGATCCGTACAATTCAATGTGCTCCACATCTGTATACTTCAGCTCGACAGCGGACTTCGCAACGTGGTTATCCGACAAGAGCAACGACGCTATCGAAGGTATGCGTCCTTTAGACTTGAACACATGGATATTGGTAAGCACCCGTCCCTTGGCATTCAGCAGTTCAAACTCAAACTCTGAATACTTGTCCTTGAGCATCATGTAAAACAGATAGTTACTCACCGGGAGCGTCTTGTTTCCGAAAGACCTGCGTAAAGCAACGTACTGACTGCGCAGATTTTCAATTCTCCCCGAGAGGAACTCCGGATCCTTAGGCACATTTAACGCATCGTGAGGAATACCGGAATTTATGCATTTCAACAGGTCACGACTCAAGCGTGAATCAATATTCAAAAACATATTACTCACCCGCGTTTGACTAGTGACTCTTCCTTCATGATCTCAGGCATTTTCATTCCTGCTGGTGTTTCATGAACGTCTTTAAACAACAGCATGTCGACAAAGCGATTTTCTTTGTTCTCGGAAAAGCCTTGAGGTGCGAAATTTTCCTTGGGATTTTCAAAAGTCCCGAACAGCATGTCCCAGATCGGGAAGTCACTGTAATTGCACTCATGACGATCACGTTGGTGATGAACCCTGTGCATCTCTGGACGCTGGAACAAGTAGCCCAGGAAGTGCGGGGTTCTGATATTGGCGTGATAGAACATCTCGCCCAGTGCCGCGAACATCACGTAGAAGGCACCCGCTTCCACACTGATGCCCAGCAACACGTAGGCCACCGCACTGCCCAACATCGAGTTGAAGACCATTTCCGTGGGATGCTTATAGAACGAGGTGAAGACTTCAATCCGTTGCGGGGCGTGGTGAATCTGGTGAAACAGGCGCCACAAGGTGTTATTGGCGTGGCGAAAGCGATGCCACCAGTAAGTGACGAAGGTATTGACAAAATACGCGATGAAACCCGCAACGAGAGGACTAAAGCTTGCAGATAGATGAAACAGGCTGTGACCTTGCATCCACTTGTTCCATGACACCCCGGCCAGCAACGCCACCGCGATCTGAATAATGTTGAGGGTCATGGATCTAAAAAACCAGGTACTGACTTTGGGTAGCTTCCACCCTGGAATAATATGTTCCAGAACCAGCACCGCCAGCGCGACGCCTATCAGATAGATAATCATAGCTAATCCTTTAATCTCAGTTTTTTATCGTCACCCAGCGTCCAGTTTAATAAGCAGACAAGGCACTTATTGTTTGCTCGTTAATCTCGATCCAGAATGCAAGTACCGGCTTACCATCAATCAGCTGAGCGCAGGACACACGATGCACGTCTGCCCCCATTCTTCTGAGCAGTCGTTCGTTACCGACAGCAGAAAAAGCGATGAGCCTTTTAACGTTATGTCTTTTGGCCACTAACACCACTTGTTTCATTAACCGACACGTATCCAGCCAATGACCTGAGGTAGAAGCATCAGCACCTTCCGAGTTCACGGCAAAACGAGACAACTCCCAGATGTCGTTTGACTTTGGCAGCGGTATATCGCCCATCAGACCCGGAAATATCTGTTCAAGAAGATAGTTATTGCTCGTCGTCAGCATCCTTGCACAACCGCAAACATGCCCTGCTTTATCCCGAGCAATAACATAGTAGGTGTCGTCGCGGTCAAACTCGTCAGACTCCAGGCCCACCTCACACTTTAGAGGCCAGCCCATTTTTTCCACAAAGATTTTGTAGCGAAAGAGTCCGAGCCCCGCAATAAGCTCAGAGGAAAGTTGCTGCGCTGTTCCATTTATTATATTTAACATTCCACACCAGCTTCCAATCCAGTTCCCTGGATTAGAAGTCATGATTGCGGAACAAAACAGCTGCCCAAAAGGGCAGCCTCTATAACGCCACCTTCGACGCCCAGGCGTGCACGCACTGAAGCAAAATCCCATGCGCCGGCCTGAGCCTACGGACGACTGGTGGAGTCACTGACGAAAAGCCAACGGAGATGGATGGGCGGCTCGCACCGGGGGACAGCATTCCATTCGAAGCGCCCCCTGCTTTAGCCAGGGTGACACTGAATACCATTGATGCTGTCATGAAAAACCGGCATTTGCGAGCTTGACTGGAGAGTCAATTTGGGATGTGACAGTGACAGGGGTAGCTTATATATAGAAAGAATTGTGTCTTAATCGAAAATAAGGAGACCGGCACCCCCACTGCCACCTCAGTGATTAACGGCGCTTCCTCTTTACGACATTTGTAACACCATCAATACATCAGGTTGCACCATTAACGACAATGGTTGCACCACTAAAACTCAGGGTTGCACCCATACTTTAAGCTCTCAGGCAGCTTCGATTTCAAACGCTGCCTGGATAGCCAGATAAGAAGCAGTTGTTGTGTAATGTCGGCCCCGAGATCATACCCACGGGGCGAACGTAACATAATGTTGCAACTGATGCCGCCCGGTGCTATAAGAGCCTTTCCAGAAAAAGTTTCTTTAAACCAAGACCAACCGATGCTCAATTTTGGTACGAAACCCTGGCACTCCCATTCACTGTATCCAGCATATGCAACAGGCAGTCCGAGTTCTTTTAGTTCGACAGTCAGGCTAGTGTCGACCCAGGCGAGAGAAGGCTGAAACGACAAGCCGCTTAACTCCGCATAAGACAGACGTACCAGCTGATCGGGGGCTAAGGATTGCATTTACATCACCCTGATTAGTTATTAGTTTTTATTATTTGAAATGGATTTCCTTGCACATCACAACATCAACAACCCAACACTTTGGACCCAGGCACATCCCTTACACCCTTCAACATTGGTAAGTACACATGTCTGATTGGCGCGAGCATTACCTATCTCTGTTCATGAATGTAACATCCAAGGAAGAATTGCTTACGCTGCTTGAATTTGTCACTCGCTCTTTTGAATTCGATCAATACTCCCTCGGCATTCGCTTTCCATTGCCCATCTCCAGTCCGCAATTTCATCTATCATCCAATTACTCCCCCTCTTGGGAGAACACCTATAAAGACAATAACTACTTCAGCATCGATCAAACTGTAAAGCATGGGTTAACAGAAAACCAGCCACTGTGTTGGTCTGCCGATACATTCAAGGAGCATCTTCATTTCTGGGAAGACGCCAAACATTATAAACTTGTCCATGGCTGGTGTACGCCGTCCCGAGGAAAACACGACACGATTGGACTGTTTTCCCTGATCAGATCCGCCAGCCCGGTTACATCATCGGAACTCAACGAGAAAGAAGCAAAGCTGATCTGGATAGCCCATATCGCACATTCCACCATGCTCAACTTTATTGCCCCCAGCTACATCCCTGAAATTGGCGCGTCCCTCACCGCCCGGGAAGTAGAAACCTTGAAATGGTCGGCAACGGGCAAGACCTACTCCGAAACGGGATTGATCTTGTCCATTGACGAAAGAACCGTGAAATTTCACCTCGTCAACGCCATGCGCAAACTGCACTCCACTAACAAAGTAGAAGCTTCCATGAAAGCCTATGCCCTGGGCATGCTCCATTGATTGAGCGCTATAGCTGAATCAACGGCGGAGAATCGAAGCTGATCGCTTGAGAAATACGCTCGGGTATTTCTCAAGCGAAGGGTGTTGCGCAAGCACTAAAGGGTGATTTCCCCAACCATATACAACACCGACTCCCCGGTTATCAGCACTCGGTCACCGGCCATCTCACAGCGCAGCTGCCCCTTTCGGAGCCCACCTTGTTGCGCCGTCAGCACTTGTTTGTCCAATACACCCGCCCAGTAAGGCGTCAATGAAGTATGCGCCGAGCCTGTCACCGGGTCTTCGTTCACCCCGACATTTGGGCCAAACCATCGAGAGACAAAATCGAAGTCCTTGCCTTGCGCGGTCACCACCACACCTCGCAGCGGCAGCCCCTTCAGGCGAGCGAAGTCCGGTGTCAACTTTTCGATAATCGTCTCATCAGGCACTACGACGATGAAGTCGTCTGTTGCAAAGACTTCTGCCGAGGTCAAACCCAGTGCGGGTAACAACTCGGACGGCGGTGTGCAGCGCTCAGGGGTTTTCGCTGGAAAATCCAACGTCAGCCCGGTACCGGAGCGACGAACCCGCAGCTCCCCGCTGCGCGTCGAAAACCTTAAAATATCTGCGTTGACGCCTAACTTGTTCAAGATTACCCAAGCGGCCGCCAACGTCGCATGCCCGCACAGCTCAACTTCGACCAGCGGCGTAAACCACCTCAGCTCATAGATATCGCCTTGTTTAACAAAGTAGGCTGTTTCTGACAGATTGTTTTCAGCGGCAATCGCATGCAACTGCTCGTCTGGCAACCAATAATCCAACGGACAAACAGCCGCAGGATTACCCGCGAATGGCTGAGAGGCAAAAGCATCAACTTGAAAGATAGCGACCTGCATTAGCCAGACTCCTATTATGACCTGACGCTGACAATATAAATAACAAGCATTAACAACAGCGAGACCACTGCATTCACAATCAATAAACACTAACAACTATATGACACTAAATTTAAAACCAATTACCTATCGCTGTACACCTGCCCTTTCGGGCAGGAATTTTCATCCTGTCACTCAATTCAAACATGAATAAAAAAATAGACCGGCACTTCCCCAGGATTACTTTTGCGCTTGACTTAGCTTAACTACAGAAACGCCCTACAATTATCAAACAAAATAGCCTTCCAGCGAGTCGCAGGCAATCGTTTTAAACAGACCTTGAGTTGAATGACCGCTCTCGTTTAACGTCTCACCCCGGTGGGGTCAACGTCGACAGGTGTGGAGTTCGTGCCCCTCCAACTATAAGGAGATGGAATGCTACAAATACTGGGCAAAGCCTCATCGATCAATGTCCGCAAAGTGCTCTGGACCTGCGCAGAGTTGCAAATCCCTTTCGAACGGAAGGACTGGGGCTCTGGTTTCAGGGAAACGAACACACCTGAATTCACGGCACTGAATCCCAATGCGATGGTTCCGGTGGTTGAGGACGACGGCTTCGTGCTGTGGGAGTCCAACACGATCATCAGGTACCTGGCGAACCGGAACAACGCCCTGCACCTTTATCCAGCAGACGCAAAAGCCAGAGCCCGGGTGGATCAATGGATCGACTGGCAAGCCACCGACCTCAACAAGTCCTGGGGTTATGCCTTTATGTCGCTGGTCAGGCAATGCGCCGCCCATCAAGACCATGACGCGCTGGCCGCAGGATGCCGTCAATGGTCCAGGCACATGGCGATCCTGGATCGACAACTCGACACAACGGGCGCGTACGTCAGCGGCAGCGAGTTTTCGCTGGCAGACATCCCGATAGGCCTTTCAGTGAACCGCTGGTTTGAAACCCCACTGACTCATCCGGACTTCCCCGCGGTCAGTGCCTATTACGAACGCTTGAGCCAACGTTCCGGCTACCGCCTGCATGGCCGAAACGGTACGCCGTAAAGCCCACGCTTCACCCCGCGTCGCACGTTTGCCCGCCAGGCGTTGCGGCCAGTTGCCGGCGTTGGCGCGGTTCTTGTTGCCGGCAACGCCTTAGTACGACTCGCCGCAGAATAACTGTGGGAGCTTGCTCCCACAGTGGACCTGTGTCGCAATCTAGAACGTGCCAGTTTGGGATAACGCCCGGCCAACACGAGCAGTACGCTCTGACTGTCTTGGTGGTATTGCTCTGAGTCCGCCTCAGACTGCCCCCCCCTTTCAAGGAGTGATCCATGAGCGACATCCAGATTCGCCTGGCTGAACAGAAAGATGTTGAAGCAGTGGGTGTACTGTTTGATGCGTATCGGCAGTTCTACAGGATGGATGCCGACCTACAGCGGGCGACCGCCTATATCAGGGCACGGATTGAAAAAAGTGAGTCCCTGGTGTTCGTTGCAAAGAACGCCGCCAAAGAGATTGTGGGGTTCTGCCAGCTCTACCCAACCTTTTGCTCGGTTTTCACCGCGCGCATCTTCACTTTGTATGATCTTTTCGTTGATTCGAACGTACGCCAACAGGGTATAGGCAAAAAGCTGCTTATGGCCGCCGAAGAATATGCCGGGCAACAGGGGGCAGTCCGTATGGACTTGCGCACCGCCAAGACCAATCAATCCGCCCAGGCACTCTATGAGTCTGCAGGTTGGATACGCGACGAGATGTTTTTAAGCTACAGCAAGTTTCTTGAGAAAGACGGCGTGTAGATGAACGCCTCCTGGGAAAGCGTTCATCTACACACCGCTATCGCGAGCAAGCTCGGCTCCCACAGAGTTTGTATTTCATACCCTGAATTTCCTCAGCTCATTTACGCGGCTTGACCCGCGCCGTCGCCTCCGCCACCAGCGGGTCGTCCGGCCAGTAATGTTTGGGATAGCGCCCCTTGAGGTCCTTCTTCACCTCGGCATAGGTGCTGCGCCAGAAGTTTGCCAGGTCCTGGGTGACCTGCACCGGTCGGCGCGCCGGGGACAGCAGGTGCAGCTTGACCACCTGCCGCCCGCCAGCGATGCGCGGGGTGTCAGCCAGGCCGAAGAGTTCCTGCAAGCGCACCGCCAGGATCGGCGGATGCTCGCTGTAGTCCAGGCGGATCGACGACCCCGAAGGCACGCTCAAATGGTGCGGCGCCAGTTCATCCAAGCGTTGCGGCAGGGGCCAGGGCAACAGGTTGTGGACGATGCTCGACAAATCCAGGTTGGCAAAGTGGCTGAGGCGCGAGACGCGGCCCAGATACGGCATCAACCAATGCTCGAGGCTGCCCAGCAATGCACTATCGCTGACGTCCGGCCATTCGCTCTCGCCCTTGGCGTCCAGGTCCAGGCGCCGCAGCAGCGCCACCCGCGCCTGCCATTGCCGCAGTTCCGGGGTCCAGGGCAATAATTCCAAGCCCTTGCGCCGCACCAGGTTCACCAGGGCCTGGCTACGGGCCGACTCATCCAGGCCGGTCAGCGGTTCGCGGCTGAGCACCAGTTCGCCAACCTTGCGCTGGCGCTCGGCACGCAGCACGCCTTCGCGCTCGTCCCAATCCAGTTGATCCACAACGCGTACTTGTTCGGCCAATACCGAATCGAACAGCGCCGGGTCGAAATCCGTCGCCAGGTAGATCCGCTCTTCCCGCTGGCCCTGGCGGCTGCCCAGGTCGGCGATCACCAGCCACGCTTGTTTCATCAGGCTGTCAGCCTCGGCAAACAGCGCCGCACGCCCATTCGCCAGGCGATATTCCGCACCGCCAGGCCGGCGCTGCTGGGCAACGCGGTCCGGGTAAGCCAAGGCCAGCAACGCGCCGAGCCAGCGCGGATGATCGGGGTCGGCCACGGCTTCTTCGGCCTTGCCCCGCAGGTAACCGCGATATTGCCGGGCCAGTTGTCGCGCCCGTT
>NZ_ATLN01000055.1:0-41549 GCF_000416195.1 Pseudomonas sp. CFII68 | reverse complement strand
GCCTTCGCGAGCAAGCCCGCTCCCACATTAGATACTCATTGGCGGACCAGGCGATGGTTCGGCAGTTGGACGTCTTCAGTGCTGCGATACGGGTTGATATCCAGCCCGCCACGCCGCACATACCGCGCGTACACCGTCAGTTTCTCCGGCTTGAGCAAGCGCTGCAGGTCGAGAAAGATTCGCTCCACGCATTGCTCATGGAAATCCGAATGCTGGCGGAAGCTGACGATGTAGGCCAGCAGGCTGGCGGGGTCCAGGGCCGCGCCGCGATATTCCACCGCCACGCTGCCCCAGTCTGGCTGGCTGGTCACCGGGCAGTTGGACTTGAGCAAGTGGCTGTGCAGGCTTTGCTCGACGATGCGCGAAGCATCGCAACGCAGCAGTTCCGGGCGCGGGTGCGCGTAGGAGTCGACGCTGATGTCCAAATCGTCGATGCACGTACCGGGCAGCGCCACGATGCCTTCACGTTCCACGTCCTTGAGGCTGCGGATCCGCACGCCCACTGCTTTGCCGGCAGCCGCCAACAGGTCCTGGCGCAGGGTCGCTTCCAGGCTCGCGGTATCGGCAAACGGGGTCTGGTTCAAGGAGTTGAGGTACAGCTTGAAGGATTTGGACTCGATGATATTCGGCGAATCCGCCGGGATCGCGAATTCACCGATGGCCACCACCGGCTTGCCGGATGGCAGCAGCCACGACAGCTCGAAGCAGTTCCAGAAATCCACGCCTTTGTACGGCAGGGTCTCGGCCGTCAGGCCCAGTTCCGCCCATTTCGCCGTGCGCGGGATGGGGAACAGCAGTGACGGCGTGTACGTGGCGATGTATTCGCTGGATTTGCCCAGCGGCGAATGTTCGGCTGCGGGATGCATGACGGAAACCTGACTGAAGAATCAGCCGATTCTATCAGCCTTTGCCGCAGCCTTTGAGTGCTTACTGACTGACTGTCAGGTTGCCCTTCATCCCGGCCTGGTAATGGCCAGGGACATTGCAGGCAAATTCCAGCCGGGTAGCCTTGCCAAAAGCCCAGGTCAGCTCGGCGGACTTGCCCGGCTCAACCAGCACGCTGTTAGCATCGTCGTGGCCCATCATGCCGTCTTTACCACCGTGTCCCATCGAGGCCGGATTCATCGAGGCATGGTCCATTCCCGGCTTCATTCCGGTCGGCGTCAACATGCCGCTCTGTTGCATCTTGAGCATTTCCTGCTGGTGCTGGGCATGCATCGCGGCGTTACCGAGGTTGAATTCGTGCAACAACTGGCCTTTATTGATCAGTACGAACCGCACCGTCTCGCCCGCCTTGATATCCAGCGTACCGGGATTGAACGACATGTCGCCCATCACCACCTCGATGGTGCGACTGGCCTTGGCCGCCGGTGCGGGCTGGCCGAAATCAAAGTGCGCACCGGGCGACGCCCACAACGAGCTACTCAATACCCACGCAGAGGCGGCCAGGATCAGACGGTTTACCATCAACATGTTCATACTCCGACAAGGTAAGGTTCAACTTGCCCAAGACTCTAGATCGGTGCGGCTGCCAATTGACTGACAGTTGCATTACAACTCTGTCAGGTTGTGCCACGGCCCCGGCCGCCGCGGTATAACGCCCACGTTCAAATCATGCCCTGAGCTGCCCATGAAACTGCTGATCGTCGAAGACCAAACCAAAACCGGCCAATACCTGCGCCAAGGCCTGAGTGAAGCCGGGTTCAATGCCGACCTGGTGGCCGATGGCATCACCGGCCAGCAACTGGCCTTGAGCGGTGAGTACGCCTTGCTGATCCTCGACGTGATGTTGCCCGGCCGCGATGGCTGGCAGATCCTGCAAGCCGTTCGCGGGGCCGGATTGGATACGCCGGTACTGTTTCTCACCGCGCGGGATGCGGTACAGGATCGCGTACACGGCCTGGAACTGGGCGCCGATGATTACCTGGTCAAGCCCTTTGCCTTTTCCGAGTTGCTGGCGCGGGTACGCAGCCTGCTGCGGCGAGGCAGTTCGACGCAACAGGAAACCAGCCTACAGCTGGCCGACTTGCGCCTGGACCTGATCCGTCGCCGCGTCGAACGCAGCGGGCGGCGCATCGACCTCACCGCCAAGGAATTCGCCTTGCTGGAAATGCTCCTGCGCCGCCAGGGCGAAGTGCTGCCCAAATCACTGATCGCGTCCCAGGTCTGGGACATGAATTTCGACAGCGACACCAACGTCATCGAAGTCGCGATACGACGCCTGCGAATCAAGATTGACGACGACTTCCCCAGCAAACTGATCCACACCGTGCGGGGCATGGGCTATGTGCTTGAAGAGCGCGCCCTGTGAGGGGCCGGTGGTCGCTGAGCAGTCGCCTGGCGCTGCTGTTCGCCGCCTGCACCGCGGTGGTGTCATTGTTCGCCGGGGTCTTGTTCAGCCGTGGCAGCGAGGCGCACTTCATCGAGCTGGACCAGCAACTGCTCGAAGGCAAGCTGATCGGCCTGCGCCGGGCCCTGCAAGACCTCGACGCAGAGCAGACCCAGGCGCGCCTGGAAGATGAACTGAGCCGCCAGGCCGACCTGGCGCTGCGCATCAAGGGCAGCGATGGTGTGCGCTGGTACGACAGCTCGATCCGGATTCCAGCGCAATTGCCAGAGCGGCCCGGCCTGTCGACCCTCAGCGATGCCGACACCGATTACCGCGTATTGAATGCCCCGCTGTATCCCGACCGAGCCAATTCGCCGCAACTGACCCTGCTGCTGGACATCACCCACCACCAGCACTTCCTGCAACGCATGCAGCGCCTGATCTGGCTGACCGTCGGCCTCTCGGCCCTGGCCACCGCCCTGCTGGGTGCCTGGGCCGCCCGGCGGGCCTTGCGCCCCTTGCGGCGCATGGGCGCCATCGCCAGCAACGTCTCGGCCCGCTCACTCAACGCCCGACTGCCCGAAGAGCAAATGCCCGCCGAACTGGCGGAATTGGCCCACAGCATCAACGCCATGCTCGGACGCCTCGACGATGCGTTTCAGCGGCTCTCAGCGTTCTCTGCCGACATCGCCCATGAATTGCGCACGCCGCTGTCGAACCTGCTGACCCACACCCAGGTCACCCTCACCCGCGAACGGCCCCTGGAGGATTACCGCGAGGCGTTGCACAGCAACCTCGAAGAACTGCAATGGATGGCGCAACTGGTCAACGACATGCTGTACCTGGCCAAGGCCGACCACGGCCTGCTGGCGCTCAATCGCGAACCGCTGCAATTGGCCGAAGAGGTGGACGTGCTGCTGGACTTCTTCGCGCCCCTGGCCGAAGACGCCAACGTACGCTTGAGCCGCGAGGGCGAGAGCCGCATTGAGGGTGACCGCAACATGCTGCGTCGGGCGCTCTCCAACTTGCTGGACAATGCGCTGCGCTTCACCCCCGCTGGCGGCGAAGTGCGGGTGCGCATTGTCGATGAGGCTCAAGGGGTGAACATCAGCGTGGAAAACAGTGGCGAGGGGATTGCAGCGCACTTGCTGCCGCGCCTGTTCGACCGCTTCTACCGCGCCGACCCGGCTCGCCAGGAGGGCAGCAGCGAACACGCGGGACTCGGACTGGCCATCACCCGCTCGATCATCCGCGCCCATGGCGGGCAGATTCGCTGTGAATCAGCCGATGGTTGGACGCGGTTCCTGATCGAATTGCCGAAGGGGGACTAAGCCCGACACAAATCCCTGTGACGAAGAGACTTATCTGTGGGAGCAAGGCTTGCCCGCGATGCAGACGCCTTGTTTCCCCCGCAGACCGCGTCGCCTGCATCGCGGGCAAGCCTTGCTCCCACAGCGGAGTCTTCAGCAAGCCCTTCTGCCACAGAGGTCTGTGTCGTATCAGGAATACCGCAACGCCTGCGCCGGTTCGATCTTCGCCGCACGCCACGCCGGGTACACGGTGGCGAGGAAGCTCAGGATGAACCCGGCCGAGCAGATCAGCACCACGTCGCCACGCTGCAGCTCCGACGGCAGGTTGCTGACGAAGTACACGTCGGAACTGAAGATGTGCTGGCCGCTGACCCGTTCCAGCCAGCCCACCAGCGCACTGACGTTCAGCGCCGCGATCACCCCCAGCACGCCGCCAATCAGCGTGCCGACAACGCCGATCACCGTGCCCTGGACCATGAAGATCGCCATGATCTGCCGCGGCGTGGCGCCGATGGTGCGCAGGATCGCGATGTCCGCGCCTTTGTCGTTCACTACCATGATCAGGGTGGCGATGATGTTGAACGCCGCCACCGCGACGATCATCAGCAGCAGCAAGCCGATCATGGTTTTTTCCATTTTCATGGCACTGAACAGGCTGCCCTGGGTGTGGGTCCAGTCGTCGGCCTTGTAGGCCGCGCCCAGGCCGGTGGCGATGTCACCGGAGACCTTGGGCGCCGCGTACAGATCCTTCACCGCCAGGCGCACGCTTTGTACCTGGTTCGGCTGCCAATGCTGCATCTGTGCGGCATCGGCCAGGTGGATCAGCGCCATGGAGCCGTCCAGCTCGGCGCCCACCTTGAACACACCCACCACATTCAGCCGCTGCATCCGTGGGGTGATGCCACCGGGGGCCGTGCTGACTTCCGGCACGATCAGGGTGATTTTGTCGCCGACGTTCAAGCGAAAGCGCCGGGCGGTGATTTCGCCAATCACCACGCCAAACTCGCCTGGTTTCAAGGCATCGAGACGCCCCTGGACGATATGCTGGGCGACGATGGACACCTTGCCTTCCTGGGCCGGATCGACGCCGCTGATCTGGATCGGCTGCATCGAGCCCTTATGGCTCAGCATCCCTTCCATCTCGGTAAACGGCACGGCAGCGATGACTTCAGGATTTTTCAGCGCCGCGGCGGCCACCGGCTGCCAGTCGTCGATCGGATTGACGCCGACGAGGGTAGCGTGGGGCACCATGCCGAGGATGCGCGAACTCATTTCGCGCTGGAAGCCGTTCATCACCGACAACACCACGATCATCGCCAGCACACCCAGGGCGAGGCCGATCATCGAGGTCATGGAGATGAACGAAACAAAGCGATTGCGGCGCTTGGCGCGGGTATAGCGCGTGCCGATAAAAATCGATAACGGTCTGAACATTCGCGGGGCACCGTATGAAAATAAAAGACCCGGCACGTGTTTCAAGTACCGGGTTTCGGTCGGTCAGATGGGCGTCAGGCAACCTTCCTGCAAGTGCAGGACGCGGTCCATCTGCCGGGCCAGGTTCATGTCGTGAGTCACCACCAGGAACGCGGTGCGCATCGACGTGCTGAGCTCCAGCATCAAATCCTGGATGCCTTGGGCGGTGTGGGAGTCGAGGTTGCCGGTCGGCTCGTCGAGCATCACCAGGCCAGGCTTGTTGACCAGGGCCCGGGCAATCGCCACGCGCTGGCGCTCACCACCGGACAGCTCGGCCGGCTTGTGCTCCAGGCGATGCCCCAGCCCTACCCGCTCCAGCAACGCCGTGGCGCGCTGACGGGCCTCGGGAATCGCCGTGCGACCGATCAACAGCGGCATGCAGACGTTTTCCAGCGCGGTGAACTCGGGCAGCAAATGGTGGAACTGGTAGACGAAGCCCAGGGAGCGGTTGCGCAGCAGGCCACGGGCCTTCTCGTTCAGCGCCGAAAGCTCTTCGCCGGCCAGCCAGACACTGCCGGCGGTTGGCGTATCCAGGCCGCCCAGCAGGTTGAGCAAGGTACTTTTGCCCGACCCGGAGGTGCCGACAATCGCCACGCGCTCGCCAGGATGCAACTCCAGTTGCAGGCCCGACAACACCACCACCGACTCTGGGCCTTCCTCGTAGGATTTGCCCAGGTTGCGGCAGCTCAAGATTGCTTTTTCACTCATGCCCGACTCACTCATAACGTAACGCCTCCGCAGGCTGGGTGCGCGCGGCACGCCAGGCAGGATACAGGGTGGCGAGGAAACTCAGGACCAACGCGGCGCCGCAGACCATCAACACGTCATCGGCCTGCAATTGCGATGGCAGGTAGTCGATGAAGTACACGTCGGCGTTGAGAAACTTGTGCCCGATCAGGCCTTCCAGTCCGGCAATCGCGGCGCTGACATTCAGCGCGGCGAACATCCCCACCAGGGCGCCGACGAACGTACCGATCACACCGATGACCGTGCCCTGGACCATGAAGATCCGCATGATCTGCCCCGGCGTGGCGCCGAGGGTGCGCAGGATGGCGATGTCGCCCTTCTTGTCGTTCACCACCATCACCAGCGTGGAAATGATGTTGAACGCCGCCACGGCAACGATCAGCAACAGCAGCAGGCCGATCATGGCTTTTTCCATGCGGATCGCCTGGTACAGGTTGCCGTGGGTGCGGGTCCAGTCCCGGGCGTAGTAGCGGTCTTCGCCGAGCTGCTGGGCGATGGTCCACGCAACGCGCGGTGCCTGGAACAGGTCGTCGAACTTCAACCGCAGGCCCTGGACCTGATCCGGCTTCCAGCGATGCAGGCGCGCCAGGTCCTGGAGGTTGGTGACGCCCAGGTAACCGTCCAGCTCGCCGGCGCCGACATGGAAAATGCCGACCACGGTAAAGCGTTTCATGCGCGGGAACATGCCGCCCGGGGTCACGGTGACCTCCGGGGCGACGAAGGTCAGCTTGTCGCCGATGGCAACGCCGAGCTTGGCCGCGGCTTTGTCGCCGATGACGATGCCGAAACTGCCTGGCGCCAGGTCGTCGAGTTTGCCCTGCTGCATGAAGTTGTCGATGATCGACACCTGCCGCTCGAGCCCGGGGTCGATGCCATTGAGCAAGACCTTTGACACCTTGCCGTCGTTGGTCAGCAGCCCCTGCATCTGGATGAACGGCGCAACGGCCAGCACCTGCGGGTTCTGCTTGACCTTGGCGGCCAGGCTCGGCCAATCGCTGATGGCTTCGCCGGATTCGAGGGTCGCGTGGGGCACCATGCCCAGCACGCGGGTGCGCATCTCATGGTCGAAGCCGTTCATCACCGAGAGCACGACGATCATCACGACCACGCCAAGGGCCAGCCCGATGATAGACGTCAGGGAAATGAACGATACGAAATGATTGCGACGCTTTGCACGGGTATAACGCGTGCCGATAAATACGAAGAGAGGTCTGAACATGTCGGGGCTTGTTCGGAGGGAAAAGGAACGTCCTTGTGGCGGGGGTCACAAACCAGCTTTACACTCAGACCACCGCCGCTACCATGGGTTCGCCATGTCGACATTAGATGAAGAAGATCGCCGCGAATACTACCGTATCGAGGACACGATCGCACTGGAAATTCGGCCCCTGTCCATTCCTGAAGCTGCTGGCCAGGAAGTGTTGCAGGATGCTTCTCCATTGTTCAATCTGCTCAGTGAATTGCACCTGAGCGAATTCGAATCACAGCACCTGCTACGCCAGATCAGCGAGCGCGAACGCAGCATCGCGGCGTACCTCAAGGCAATGAACAAACGCATCGACCTGCTCAGCCAGGTCATTGCCCTCACTGCGCTCGGCGAAATCGGCGAACCGCAACCGGTGATCATTTCCGAAGGCGGTATCGACTTCCAGTCCCCTACCCCCATCGCGGTGGGCGCGCACCTGTCGGTCAAACTGGTGCTGATGCCCCAGGCCCTCGGCTTGTTGCTGCGGGCGCGGGTCACCCACTGCGACCCCAAGGGCGACGGCTACGACGTGGGCACCGAGTTTGAACGCCCGACCGACGCCCAGCGCCAGTTGCTGGCCCGCTACATCCTGCAGAAACAGGCGCAAGAGCGTCGCCTGGCCCGGGAACAGAACGACTCAGGTATCAATAAGGAAGAACCGTGACCCTCATTTATGGCCACCGCGGCGCCAAGGGCGAAGCGCCGGAAAACACCCTGACCGGTTTTCAGGAGTGCCTCAAGCACGGCGTACGCCGTTGCGAACTGGACCTGCACCTTTCGATGGACGGCGAGTTGATGGTGATCCACGACCCGACCCTCAAGCGCACCACCGATCGCCGGGGCAAAGTGGTCGAGCATACCGCCGCCGAGCTGGTGACCTACGATGCGCGCAAGGGTGGCCCGGGCTGGATCAAGCCGTGCCCGATCCCACGTCTGGAGGAGCTGTTCGAAAAGTGTGATTTCGAGCACTGGCAACTGGAGGTCAAGAGCGCCTCGCGCACCCGCGCCGCCGCCACGGTGCTGGGCATTCGCGAAATGGCCCAGCGTTTCGGGCTGCTGGACAAAATCACCATCACGTCCAGTTCCCGGGAAGTGCTCAAGGCAGCCCTGGACCTGACCCCGGACATCTCCCGCGGACTGGTGGCCGAATACGCCTGGCTCGACCCGTTGAAGGTCGCCCAGAGTTACGGCTGCGAGATTCTGGCGCTGAACTGGACCCTGTGCACGCCGGAACGCCTGGTCAAGGCGCAGCGCCAGGGGCTGCATGTGTCGGTGTGGACCGTCAACGAGCCCGCGCTGATGCGCAGGCTCGCCGACTTTGGCGCTGACAGCCTGATTACAGACTTTCCCGGTTTGGCCACTGCCACCCTCGAGAATTGCTGAAATCGGTCTCCCCGGCCGGCTCAGGCCACCGGCCGGAGCCGCTCAAAAAAGCCGGTTGAGCCCGTCATAGGCCGCTACCCGATAGGCTTCGGCCATGGTCGGGTAGTTGAACGTGGTGTTGACGAAGTACTTCAACGTGTTCAATTCGCCGGGCTGGTTCATGATCGCCTGGCCGATGTGCACGATCTCCGACGCCTGGTAGCCGAAGCAGTGCACGCCCAGCACTTCCAGGGTCTCGCGGTGGAACAGGATCTTCAGCATGCCTTGCGGCTCGCCGGCGATCTGCGCCCGCGCCATGCTCTTGAAGAAGGCCTTGCCCACTTCATAAGGCACCTTGGCCTGGGTCAGCTCCTGCTCGTTCTTGCCGATCGAGCTGATCTCCGGAATGGTGTAGATGCCGGTCGGTACGTCGTTGACGAAGCGCCAGCTGCCGTTGTCGACAATGCTGCCAGCGGCCGAGCGGCCCTGGTCGTGGGCGGCACTGGCCAGGCTCGGCCAGCCGATCACATCACCGGCACCGTAGATGTTCGGCACGCAAGTGCGGTAGTTCTCGTCGACTTCGATCTGGCCGCGGCTGTTGACCTTCACGCCGATGTTTTCCAGGCCCAGGGTGTCGGTGTTGCCGGTACGACCGTTACACCAGAGCAAGGCGTCGGCCTTGATCTTCTTGCCGGACTTGAGGTGCAGGATCACGCCATTGTCGACGCCTTCGACGCGGTCGTAGTCTTCGTTGTGGCGCACGGTAATGTTGTTGTTGCTGAAGTGATAGCTCAGGGCCTGGGAGATTTCCGAGTCCAGGAAGCTCAGCAACTGGCCGCGGTTGTCCACCAGCTCCACCAGCACACCCAGGCCGCTGAAGATCGAGGCGTATTCGCAACCGATCACGCCAGCGCCGTAGACGATGAGCTTACGCGGGGTGTGACCCAGGCTCAGGATGGTGTCGCTATCGTAGATACGTGCATGGTTGAAATCGATGTCGGCCGGACGATACGGGCGCGAACCGGTGGCGATGATGATGTGCTTGGCCACCAGCTTCTCGACCACGCCATTGCCACAGACCACTTCGACCGTCTGCTCGTCGGCAAAGCTGCCGGTGCCGAAGAACACGTCCACGCGGTTGCGGGCGTAGTAACCGGTGCGCGAGGCCACCTGCTTGGAGATCACCTTCTCGGCGCTCTTGAGCACGTCCGGGAAGGAGAACCAGCGCGGCTCGCCGATGGCCCGGAACATCGGGTTGGTGTTGAACTGCATGATCTGCCGGACCGAGTGACGCAAGGCCTTGGACGGGATGGTACCCAAGTGGGTGCAGTTGCCGCCGACCTGCCGACGGCTGTCGACCATCGCCACCTTGCGCCCTGCCTTGGCCGCGTTCATTGCCGCGCCTTCCCCCGCCGGGCCAGAGCCCAGTACCACCACGTCGTAGTTGTAGACAGCCATGCGTACTCCTCAGAACAGGCCGCTGTGCCTCACTTGGCACCGACGGCTAAATCATGCCGGCCCGCGGCATGAAGGAACAATTTGGGGCCGGTTCACGAGCCCGGCCACAGTCTATAGAAGCGTCAACGCCGCGCACATTACCCCTTGGTCGCGTCGTAGGCTAGTTTTGCCTGCGCTATTTCGCCACAGGTCGCCTTTCATGACGCTGTCATCATTGGGCTTTTCCGCTGCTTATGCGCTCAAACGCATCGCTGGTACGTGTGACAAAGCCATTGCCATCGCGCAACACGAAAAATACCCCAATGCCATGTTTCTCGGCATAGTCCCAACCCCGTTCAGGACCGAGAATCAGCAACAGCGTCGATAGTCCATCGGCCATCAACGCCGAAGGATGAATCACCGTGACTGACGCCAGGTTATGTAGGACCGGCGCACCAGTACGAGCATCAAAGGTGTGGGAATAACGCCTGCCGCCCTGTTCGAAATATTTACGGTAGTCGCCCGAGGTGGAAACCCCGTAGCCGTTGACCTCGATGACACGCTCGGCCACTTGCCGATCGTCCCGGGGTTCTTCCAGGGCGATACGCCAGGCCGAACCATCGGGTTTACGCCCGACGGCCTTGAGTTCTCCGGTGGCTTCGGCCAGGTAACTGTCAATACCCAGGGCCTGGAGCCTGGCGGCGATGCGGTCGACGGCATAGCCCGCAGCGACACTGTTGAAGTCGACTTCCACTGCGGCGTCTTTGCACAACTGGTCGCCCTCGATGCGCAAATGACCATGACCGACGCGCTGGCGCACCAAGGTCAAGGCTTCGGCGGTCGGTACTTTTTCTTCGCGAGACTGGGGACCGAAGCCCCACAGGTTCAGCAGCGGTTCCACGGTCAGGTCGAAGGAGCCGTCGCTTTGAACCGACAACTGCTCACCTACGCGGACCAACTCCAGGACCGGGCCAGGCATGACCTGACAGCTGTTGGCCGGCAGCGCGTTGAAACGCTCGATGTCCGAGTCGCTGCGATAGGTCGAGAATTGCCGATCCACTTCAGCAAGGATGCTTTCCACCTCGGCCTGCACCGTTTTCGCAGTGGGCCCGGCGGAATGCCTGACGTACTGAATCGAATAATGACTGCCCATGGTCGGGCCGCCGAAGCGCTCCAGGGTGTCGCCGTTGCCGCAACCCGACAACACGCCGGCCAGCACCACAAGCCCCATCCATCGTCCAGTTAACAAATCTTCATCTCCCCTCAAAACCGCGCCGGCCATTATGGACCCCAGCGCGCGCAAAAACCTGTGGGAGCCAATGGAGCCCTGTGGGAGCAAAGCTTGCTCGCGATGCAGGCGATACGGTTTAGCTGCAAGACCGCGTCATCGTTCATCGCGAGCAAGCTTTGCTCCCACAGGCTCCCAAGCTCCCAAGCTCCCAAGTACCAGGTTCCCAGGTTCACACCGGGTGCAGCGCCTTCATACAAGATTTGCCAGAGCGAGTACCTACACATGTCTTCCAACACGAGCAACGGCAAGGCGATTTTTCGCGTTGTCAGCGGCAACTTCCTGGAGATGTTCGACTTCATGGTCTACGGCTTCTACGCCACGGCCATCGCCAAGACATTCTTCCCCGCCGACAGCGCGTTCGCCTCGCTGATGCTGTCCCTGGCCACGTTTGGTGCTGGGTTCCTGATGCGTCCCCTCGGGGCGATTTTTCTCGGTGCCTACATCGACCGCCACGGCCGTCGCAAAGGCTTGATCATCACCCTGGCGCTGATGGCCATGGGCACCATACTGATCGCCTGCGTGCCGGGCTACGCAGTCCTCGGCGTGGCGGCCCCCTTGCTGGTGTTGCTGGGCCGATTGCTGCAAGGCTTCTCCGCCGGCGTGGAACTCGGAGGCGTGTCGGTTTACCTGGCGGAAATCTCGACGCCGGGGCGCAAGGGCTTCTTTGTCAGTTGGCAATCCGCCAGTCAACAGGCTGCCGTGGTGTTCGCCGGCCTGTTGGGGGTGGGCCTCAATCACTGGCTGAGTCCCCAGGAAATGGGGGATTGGGGCTGGCGCGTACCGTTCCTGGTGGGTTGCATGATTGTCCCGGCGATCTTCATGATCCGTCGTTCGCTGGAAGAAACACCTGAGTTCCAAGCGAGAAAACATCGTCCCAGCCTGGCGGAAATTATCCGTTCCATCGGTCAGAACTTCGGTATCGTCTTGGCCGGCATGGCGCTGGTGGTGATGACCACGGTGTCGTTCTACCTGATCACCGCCTACACACCGACCTTCGGCAAGGCCGAGTTGAACCTGTCGGACGTGGATGCGCTGCTGGTCACGGTGTGCATCGGCTTGTCGAATTTCTTCTGGCTGCCCGTAATGGGGGCGTTTTCCGACAAGATCGGACGTAAACCCCTGCTGCTCGGTGCGACGGTCCTGGCGATCCTCACCGCCTATCCCACGCTGTCCTGGTTGGTGGCGAACCCCAGTTTCAGCCATTTGCTGATCGTCGAGCTGTGGTTGTCGTTCCTGTATGGATCGTACAACGGTGCAATGGTCGTGGCCTTGACGGAAATCATGCCGGTCGAGGTGCGCACCACCGGTTTCTCGCTGGCCTACAGCCTGGCAACAGCGACGTTCGGCGGGTTTACCCCGGCGGCTTGTACCTACCTGATTCATGTACTCGACAACAAGGCTGCGCCGGGGATATGGCTCAGTGGTGCGGCGGTGCTGGGGTTGATTGCGACCTTGGTGCTGTTCAAGGGCAATCGGCATGCACTGCGGACAGCGCAGGCCTCTGTAGTAGGCGGCGCCTGACAGATCGCCTTCGCGAGCAAGCCCGCTCCCACAGTTTGTCCGCGTACATCCTGTGGGAGCGGGCTTGCTCGCGAAGAGGCCGGCCCAGCCAACACAAACCTCCAGATACAAAAACGCCCCGACAAGTCGGGGCGTTTTCACAAGCGGCTAAAGCTTAGCGCGGGAAGGCTGGCGGGTTTACACCGGCCATGTCTTCCATCACGCGAACCACCTGGCAGCTGTAACCGAATTCGTTGTCGTACCAGACGTACAGAACAACGCGGTTGTCTTGGCTGATGGTCGCTTCAGCATCCACGACACCGGCGTGGCGCGAGCCGACGAAGTCGGTGGACACCACTTCCTGGGAATTGACGAAGTCGATCTGCTTGTGCAGGTCGGAGTGCAGCGCCATGTAGCGCAGGTACTCGTTCATTTCTTCACGGGTGGCGGCTTTCTCAAGGTTCAGGTTGAGAATGGCCATCGACACGTTCGGCGTCGGCACACGGATCGCGTTGCCGGTCAGCTTGCCAGCCAGCTCAGGCAGGGCCTTGGCAGCGGCGGTGGCAGCACCGGTCTCGGTGAGGACCATGTTCAGCGCGGCGCTGCGGCCACGGCGGTCGCCCTTGTGGAAGTTGTCGATCAGGTTCTGGTCGTTGGTGTACGAGTGAACCGTTTCGACGTGACCGTTGACGATGCCGAACTTGTCGTTCACCGCCTTGAGCACCGGCACGATGGCGTTGGTGGTGCAAGAAGCAGCGGAGACGATCTTGTCGTCAGCGGTGATTTCGCCGTGGTTGATGCCGTGAACGATGTTCTTCAGCTTGCCTTTGCCAGGCGCAGTCAGCACGACGCGGTCGATGCCCGGGCAGGCCAGGTGCTGGCCCAGGCCCTCGGCATCACGCCATACGCCGGTGTTGTCCACCAGCAGTGCGTCCTTGATACCGTACTGGGTGTAGTCCACCTCGGTCGGGCTCTTCGCGTAGATCACCTGGATCAGGTTGCCGTTGGCGAGAATGGTGTTGTTCTCTTCATCGATGATGATGGTGCCGTTGAACGAACCATGGACCGAATCACGACGCAGCAGGCTGGCGCGTTTGGTCAGGTCGTTCTCGGCGCCCTTGCGCACCACGATGGCGCGCAGGCGCAGGCCGTCGCCGCCACCGGTTTTTTCGATCAGGATGCGCGCCAGCAGACGGCCGATACGACCGAAGCCGTACAGGACCACGTCAGTGCCTTTGCGAGCCGAAACGTTCTGCTGGCCAACCACATCGGCCATCTCTTCACGAACGAACTGTTCGGCGCTACGGCCATTGCCTTCGTTACGGAATTTGAACGCCAACTTGCCCAGATCCACCGAAGCCGAGCCGAGCTTGAGCTCGCTCATGGCTTTGAGCAGGGGGAATGTTTCGTGGACGGAGAGTTCGCTGTCGTCGGAAGAACGGTGGCGCGCAAAGCGGTGGGCTTTGAGGATCGCGATGACAGACTGGTTGATCAGGCTGCGGCCATAGATCGAGCTCACCACGTTGTTATTGCGGTAGAGCTGACCGATGAGAGGGATCATCGCTTCTGCGAGAGCTTCACGATCAATCCATTCACCAAGACACTGGTCGGGCTTCTGAGTCACGGTAACCTTCCACATGTAGGGGCTGAAAAAAGGGGCTACATTATGCCGCCGAGTCCTCGGCGGAGCAATGCGCGCCTGTCGCACCGTGGTTTTCCTGTCTGCCCGGGTAGTCTGCGACTGACAGCAGCCCCCTTCCCCCGCTACAATTGTCGACTTTGTCGCAATGCTGGAGCTCAATCTTCCGTGCCCGTTCTGCGTCTTCCGCTTCTCCCTGCCGCGGCAGGTAAACAGCACTGGGGCAACCTGCCCGGTGCCGCCCTGAGCCTGGCCATCGCCGAGGCTGCCAGCGCTGCAAAGCGCTTCACCCTGCTGCTGACCGCCGACAGCCAAAGCGCCGAGCGGCTGGAACAGGAGCTGAGTTTCTTCGCTCCGGATTTGCCGGTCTTGCATTTCCCGGACTGGGAAACCCTGCCCTACGATCTGTTTTCGCCGCACCAGGACATCATTTCCCAGCGAATCGCCAGCCTTTATCGGCTGCCGGAACTCAGTCATGGCGTTTTGGTAGTGCCGATCACCACAGCCCTACATCGCCTGGCACCGACCCAATTCCTGCTGGGCAGCAGCCTGGTGCTGGACATCGGCCAGAAGCTTGATGTCGAGCAAATGCGTACCCGCCTTGAGGCCAGTGGCTATCGTTGTGTCGACACGGTGTACGAACACGGCGAGTTCGCGGTACGCGGCGCCTTGATCGACCTGTTCCCGATGGGCAGCAAACTGCCTTATCGCATCGACCTGTTCGATGACGAAATCGAGACCCTGCGCACCTTCGACCCGGAAAACCAGCGCTCCATCGACAAAGTGCAGTCGATCCGCCTGTTGCCGGCCAAGGAGTTCCCGCTGCAGAAAGACGCCGTGACCCGCTTCAAGGCCCGCTTTCGCGAGCGCTTCGATGTGGATTTCCGGCGCTGCCCGATCTTCCAGGACCTGAGCAGCGGGATCACGCCCGCCGGCATCGAGTACTACCTGCCGCTGTTTTTCGAAGAAACCTCCACCCTGTTCGATTACCTGCCCCAGGACACCCAGGTGTTTTCCCTGCCGGGCATCGAGCAGGCCGCGGAAAACTTCTGGAACGACGTGCGCAACCGCTACGAAGAACGTCGCGTCGATCCTTCCCGGCCTCTATTACCGCCGGCCGAGCTGTTCCTGCCGGTGGAAGACTGTTTTGCCCGCCTCAAGAGCTGGCCACGGGTGGTGGCGAGCCAGCAGGACGTGGAAACCGGCGTCGGCCGTGAACGTTTCCCGGCCAAGGCGTTGCCGGACCTGGCCATCGAAGCCAAGGCCACGCAACCTCTGGCGGCGCTGGCCGGCTTTCTCGATGCATTCCCCGGTCGCGTGTTGTTCACCGCCGAATCCGCGGGTCGTCGCGAAGTGCTGCTGGAGCTGCTTGAGCGTCTGAAGCTGCGACCGAAGACGGTGGACAGCTGGCCGGACTTCGTCGCCGGCAAGGATCGCCTGGCGATTACCATCGCGCCGCTGAACGACGGCCTGGTCCTGGATGACCCAGCCTTGGCACTGGTGGCCGAAAGTCCTTTGTTCGGCCAGCGCGTCATGCAGCGCCGCCGTCGCGAAAAACGCGCCGACGCTGCCAACGACGCTGTCATCAAGAACCTCACCGAACTGCGCGAAGGCGCGCCCGTGGTGCACATCGACCATGGCGTAGGCCGCTACCTGGGCCTGGCGACGCTGGAAATCGACAGCCAGGCCGCCGAGTTCCTGACCCTGGAATACGCCGAGGGCGCCAAGCTCTACGTGCCGGTGGCGAACCTGCACCTGATCGCCCGCTACACCGGCAGCGACGACGCCCTGGCCCCGCTGCACCGCCTGGGCTCGGAAACCTGGCAGAAAGCCAAGCGCAAGGCGGCCGAACAGGTACGCGACGTGGCCGCCGAACTGCTGGACATCTACGCCCGCCGCGCGGCCCGCGAGGGCTATGCCTTCGCCGATCCGAAAGCCGACTACGAAACCTTCAGCGCCGGTTTCCCGTTCGAAGAAACCGTCGACCAGCAGACCACCATCGAAGCCGTGCGCGCCGACATGCTCGCGCCCAAGCCCATGGACCGACTGGTGTGTGGCGACGTGGGCTTCGGCAAGACCGAAGTGGCGATGCGCGCCGCGTTCATTGCCGTGCACGGCGGCAAGCAGGTGGCGATCCTGGTGCCGACCACCCTGCTCGCCCAGCAGCACTACAACAGTTTCCGCGACCGCTTTGCCGACTGGCCGGTGACCGTGGAAGTGATGAGCCGTTTCAAATCCACCAAGGAAGTGAACGCCGCCGTGGCCGACCTGGCCGAGGGCAAGATCGACATCGTCATCGGTACGCACAAGCTGCTGCAGGACGACGTGAAGATCAAGAACCTGGGGCTGGTGATCATCGACGAAGAACATCGCTTTGGCGTGCGCCAGAAAGAACAGCTCAAGGCCCTGCGCAGCGAAGTCGACATCCTGACCCTGACCGCCACGCCGATCCCGCGCACGCTGAACATGGCGGTGTCGGGCATGCGCGACCTGTCGATCATCGCCACGCCGCCGGCCCGGCGCCTGTCGGTGCGCACCTTTGTCATGGAGCAGAACAAAAGCACGGTCAAGGAAGCCTTGCTGCGTGAGTTGCTGCGTGGCGGCCAGGTCTATTACCTGCACAACGACGTGAAGACCATCGAGAAATGCGCCGCCGACCTGGCCGAACTGGTGCCCGAAGCGCGGATCGGCATCGGCCACGGGCAAATGCGTGAGCGTGAACTCGAACAGGTGATGAGCGACTTCTACCATAAGCGCTTCAACGTGCTGATCGCCTCGACCATCATCGAGACCGGCATCGACGTGCCGAGCGCCAACACCATCATCATCGAGCGTGCCGACAAATTCGGCCTGGCCCAGTTGCACCAGTTGCGCGGCCGAGTCGGGCGTAGCCACCACCAGGCCTATGCCTACCTGTTGACGCCACCGCGCCAGCAGATCACCCCGGATGCGGAAAAGCGCCTGGAAGCCATCGCCAATACCCAGGACCTGGGCGCCGGCTTCGTGCTGGCCACCAACGACCTGGAAATCCGTGGCGCCGGCGAACTGCTCGGCGACGGCCAGAGCGGCCAGATCCAGGCCGTCGGCTTCACCCTGTACATGGAAATGCTCGAACGCGCGGTCAAGTCGATCCGCAAGGGCGAACAACCGAACCTCGACCAACCCCTGGGCGGTGGGCCGGAAATCAACCTGCGGGTGCCGGCACTGATCCCGGAAGACTACCTGCCGGACGTCCACGCGCGGCTGATCCTCTACAAGCGCATCGCCTCGGCCAGCGACGAGGAAGGCCTCAAGGACCTGCAGGTGGAAATGATCGACCGCTTCGGCCTGCTGCCGGAACCAACCAAGAACCTGGTGCGCACCACGCTGCTCAAGCTCAAGGCCGAACAACTGGGCATCAAGAAAGTCGACGGCGGCCCCAACGGCGGCCGGATCGAGTTCGAGGCCCAGACGCCGGTCGATCCACTGGTGCTGATCAAGTTGATCCAGGGCCAGCCCAAACGCTACAAGTTCGAAGGTGCCACGATGTTTAAATTCATGGTGCCCATGGAGCGCGCGGAAGAGCGCTTCAATACCGTAGAAGCGCTGTTCGAGCGCCTCACTCCGACCACTGCTTGAAGGACGCCCCATGCGCCTGTTTCGCTCACTGACCTTGTTGTTGACCCTGGTCGCCCCCCTGGCGTTTGCCGACGACCTGTATCAGGTTGAAATGATTCTGGTGCGCCAGAATGCCGAGCCGGCGATTATCAGCCGCGCCGCACCGGAAGACTGGGACGCCGGCGCGCAACGCCTGGGCGCGGACAGCCAGCGCACGCCGGCCCTGGGCCACATCGTCGAGAAACTCACCGCCAGCGGCCAATACACCGTGTTGATGCACAAGGCCTGGCAGCAGACGCTCGGTGAACAGGGGCGCAAAGTTGCCATCAGCGACGGCGCCGAACAGTTCGGGCAATTCCCCATCGAGGGCACCCTGGAACTGAAGCTGGGCCGTTTCACCGACGTGGATGCCGATTTCTGGATCAACCAGATAAACGCCAATGGCCTGGTCACCGCCAGCGAGCGCCTCAAGCAGCAGAGCCACACCAAGAATGGCCAACTGAATTTCCTCGACAACGGGCATCTTGGCCTGCTGATCAAGATCACCTCGTTGACCGCGCCCGCACCACGGCAGGCACCTGAAGTCATTCCGGACTGATTGGCGCGCCTATGCCCTCGCCCCTGAGCAAACCCCTGGCACCTTCCTGGGTCAATCGATTCAAGGAACAGAGCCTGGAGCGCGGGCGCCGTTATGCGCTGGAAAACCGCGTCAGGATCGTCGAGGCCGGCGACAGCACCATCACCGCCAGTTGCGAAGGCTCTGGCGGCAACGTCTACCGTCAGACCATTCGCCTTAAAGAGTCAGCCAAGGGCGCACTGATTCTGCTCGAAGCCGCGTGCTCCTGCCCGGTGCGCATCAACTGCAAGCACTGCGCGGCGGTGTTGCTGCAAGTCCAGGAAACCCTGGCCTACCCGGCCGCCGAAAAAGACGCGCAGTTGCTGGAGAAACTCCAGGCGGTGCTGGACAACCGCAGCCCCAAGGCCCCGCCACAAGTGCTGGTGGACAACGTGCAACCGGTGCCGCGCCTGTGGCTGGCCAGTATCGAGTTCAGCGCCTTCGAGCCGCGCAACGGCAAGATGCAGCGCTACATTCAACACCGCGCCGCGCTGTCGTTCAGTTACCTGGACGAATACGTCAGCGGCCAGCGCAACACCGACGTGCTGATTCGCCAGGAAACCCAGACACTGCGGATAAAACGCCACACCGATGTGGAACAGTCCTACCGCGAACAGCTGCGAATCCTCGGCTTCAAGGTCGCGACCCGACAAAGCAAGGCCCTGCCGGAAAGCGCTGGCGAGCTGTACGAAATGATCAATGACAGTGCCTGGCTGACGTTCACCCTCAACGACCTGCCGAAACTACGCAGCCAAGGCTGGGAATTGCAGATCGACGAGGACTTCGGCTTCGACCTGACGGCAGTGGACGAGTGGTACGCCACCGTCGAGGAAACGCCGGAGCGGGACTGGTTCGACCTGGAACTGGGGATCATCGTCAACGGTGAACGCCTGAGCCTGCTGCCGATCCTGCTGAACCTGATGCGCTCGCACATCGAACTGTTCAACCCGGAACGCCTGGCCCGGCGTCGGGACGACGAACTCATTCTGGTCAACCTGCCCAACCGCCCGAACTCGGAGTTCGGCCCGCAGCAGGTGGCCCTGCCGTATGGCCGGTTGAAGCCGGTGCTGGCGACCCTGGGCGAGTTCTACCTGCAAGAGCCCGGCACCACCAAACTGCGCCTCAACAGCGCGGACGCCCTGCGCCTGAACCCGCTGCAGGACATGCCGCTGACCTGGGAAGGTGGCGAACACATTCGCGGCCTGGCCCAACGCCTGCGGGATATCAAGGATTACACCGCCACCGCGCCCGAGGGCCTGAACGCGACGCTGCGGCCTTATCAACTCGAAGGCTTGAGCTGGATGCAATCGCTCAGGCAATTGGAAGTCGGCGGCATTCTCGCGGACGACATGGGCCTGGGCAAAACCCTACAGACCCTGGCGCACATTCTCAGCGAAAAACACGCCGGACGCCTGGACCGACCGTGCATGGTGGTCATGCCGACCAGCCTGATCCCCAACTGGCTCGACGAGGCCGCTCACTTCACGCCGCAGCTCAAGGTATTGGCGCTTTACGGCGCCGGGCGCAAAAAGCATTTCGACCGACTGGCCGATTACGACCTGGTCCTCACCACCTATGCCCTGCTGCCCAAGGATGTCGAGCGCCTCGCCGCGCAGCCGTTGCACGTGCTGATCCTCGACGAAGCCCAGTACATCAAGAACCCCACCAGCAAAGCCGCCCAGGCCGCCCGCGAGCTCAACGCCCGCCAGCGGCTGTGCCTGTCCGGCACGCCCCTGGAAAATCACCTGGGCGAATTGTGGTCGCTGTTTCACTTCCTGCTGCCGGGCTGGCTCGGGGACGTCAAGAGTTTCAACCGCGATTACCGTGTACCGATCGAAAAGCGCGGCAGCGATGTACGACTGCAGCACCTCAACGGTCGGATAAAACCTTTCCTGCTGCGCAGGACCAAGGAGCAAGTGGCGACGGAGTTGCCGCCCAAGACCGAGATCATCCACTGGGTCGAACTCAGCGACGCCCAGCGGGACGTCTACGAGACCATGCGCCTGGCGATGGACAAGAAGGTCCGCGACGAGATCACCCGCAAAGGCGTGGCCCGCAGCCAGATCATCATTCTCGAAGCGCTGCTCAAGCTGCGCCAGGTGTGTTGCGACCTGCGCCTGATCAACGACGCCACCCTGCCCGCCCGAGGCAGCACCTCGGGCAAACTCGACAGCTTGATGGAAATGCTCGAAGAGCTGTTTGAAGAAGGTCGCCGGGTGCTGTTGTTTTCCCAATTCACGTCCATGCTGGCGCTGATTGAAGATGAGCTGAAGAAACGCGGCGTCGATTACGCCCTCCTGACCGGCCAGACCCGCGACCGACGCACGCCCGTCAAGGAATTCCAGAGCGGCAAGCGTCAGATCTTCCTGATCAGCCTGAAGGCTGGCGGTGTAGGCCTGAACCTGACCGAGGCCGACACAGTGATTCACTACGACCCGTGGTGGAACCCGGCCACCGAAAACCAGGCGACCGACCGCGCCTACCGCATCGGCCAGGAAAAACCGGTGTTCGTCTACAAGCTGATTGCCCGAGGCACGGTGGAAGAGAAGATCCAGCTACTGCAAAAGGAAAAATCCGACCTCGCGGCCGGCGTACTGGACGGACGTGTGGCCGGGGATTGGAAACTGCAGAGCGACGATATCGAAGCATTGTTCGCGCCGCTGCCGGACAAACTCGAGAAGCGCTGATTCACACCGCTTCCTGTGGGAGCTGAGCTTGCTCGCGATGGCGGTGGGTCTGCTTACACAGATGTTGGCTGCACTACCGCCATCGCGAGCAAGCTCGGCTCCCACAGGGGATTTGCCGCGCCCACAAAGCCGGAGCCCGGCCCGTTCTAATGTGGGAGCGAGCCTGCTCGCGATGGCTGACTATCAGGCGACATAGCCAGTGAATGTGCCGGTGAATCAGGTCTTGGGCAACGGTGCAAACAACGCTTCGATATCGCTCTGCTCAAGCTTCCACCCACCCGTCGCGCCGCCATCCAGCAGGCTGCCCGCCAACGCAGCCTTGTCCTCCTGAAGCGCCTGTATCTTCTCTTCCACCGTGCCTCGGGCAATCAGCTTGTAGACGAACACTGGCTTGTTTTGACCGATCCGATAAGCCCGGTCGGTCGCCTGATTTTCCACCGCTGGGTTCCACCACGGATCGAAGTGAATCACCGTGTCCGCAGCCGTCAGATTGAGCCCCGTGCCGCCGGCCTTGAGGCTGATTAGAAACAGCGACACCTTGCCACTCTGAAATTCCCTCACCGGGGTGCGGCGATCCGTGGTGGATCCGGTCAGTAAGGAATAGGTCAGGCTGCGCTTTTGCAGTTCCTCCTCGATCAGGGCCAGCATCGAGGTGAACTGGGAAAACAGCAGAATTTTGCGCCCTTCGCTGAGCAACTCTTCGAGCATCTCCATTAAACTGACCAACTTGCCGCTGCCGGAACGTAGCGCTTTGGCGGTCTGTACGGTCTTGAGCAGCCGCAGGTCGCAACAGACCTGGCGTAACTTGAGCAACGCATCGAGAATGATAATCTGGCTACGAGCCACGCCGCTGCGAGCGATTTCGTCGCGCACTTTCTTGTCCATGGCCACACGCACAGTTTCATAGACATCCCGCTGCCCGTCACTGAGGTCGACCCAATGGACGATTTCAGTCTTGGGTGGCAGCTCAGTAGCGACTTGTTCCTTTTTACGCCGCAGTAGAAACGGTTTTATTCGCGCCGTCAGATGGTGCATTCGCTCGCTGTTGCCATGTTTTTCGATCGGCGTCCGGTAGTCTCGGTTGAAGCTTTTGTTATCCCCCAGCCAGCCGGGCAGGAGGAAATGAAACAGCGACCAGAGTTCGCCCAAGTGATTTTCCAGGGGCGTACCGGACAGGCACAAGCGCTGCCGGGCATTGAGTTCGCGAGCAGCCTGGGCGGCCTTGCTGGTGGGGCTCTTGATGTTCTGCGCTTCATCGAGAATCAGCACACTCCAGGCCTGGGGTTTCAGCACCTCCAAATCCCGCGGCAACAAGGCATAAGTCGTCAGAACCAGGTCGTACTGTGCAAGGCTGGCGAAATCTTTTTGCCGGGCTGCACCATGAAGCGCCACGACGTTGAGCTGCGGCGTGAAGCGTGCCGCTTCGTCGAGCCAGTTGGGAATCAGACTGGTGGGCATGACTGCAAGCGCCGGGACATCCAGGCGCCCGGCCTGCTTCTCACAAAGCAGGTGAGCCAGGGTCTGCAAGGTTTTACCCAAGCCCATGTCATCGCCCAGGATGCCGCCGACTTCCAGCTCGCGCAGGGTCTGCATCCAATTGAGCCCTTCCAGTTGATAAGGTCGCAGGGTGGCTTTGAGCCCCGCCGGCGCCGGGACATGAGCATGAGTCGACTTGTGTAATCGCTTGGCGAACGTACGCAACCGCTCTCCGCCTTGCCAGGTCAATGGCACGCTTTCAAGCACATTCAACCTGGCCGCATCAAAGGCATTCAACCGTATCGAGTCACCCCGGTGCTCCTTCATGTACAACTCACCAAGCGTTGCCATCAGCGGCTTGACCCGCCCATATGCCAACGCGACCTTCACACCAGGACCCGCCCCGAATTTTCCGCCGTTGAGATCGAGCAACATCAACTCTTCATCACCACGCCGATCAAGGTTGTCCGGATCCATCATCTCGGGGCTTGAGCGAAGCAGATGAAGCAAGATCGGCAGCAGGCTGTGCCGTTTCCCATCCACGACAATGCCCAGTTGTAAATCGAACCACTCTCGGCCGGGAGACTCCTCGATGTCGGCGTACAACTGCTCCACCGGTTGCAGATCGAAATGAAAACCCGCTTCGATATCGATCTGCCAATTGGCGGCACGCAATCGCGGCAGGCCTTTGTCCATGAAGGCCAACCAGGCGTCGTCATCCGCCATTTGAAATAGCTCACCCCCGATGTCCCCCAGCGCAAGGCTCTTGCGACTGGTTTTCTTGAAACCTACCTTACGCAGAACGGTGCGAAAGGCCTGCTCGACATCCGGTTTACGCTGAATGCGCAAAATTTCGGTTCCGGACAGGATCGACAGTTCGGTGGATGCTTTGTCGTCCGCCACATGACCATCATAAATAAAGGTCAGTGCCGCGCGATGTTCTGGAACAGATTTCCAGTGCCGGAAGTTGATTGCACTTCCCAACGTCAACACCGCTCGCGGTTCAACACCTTCGATGATGCGCTCAGTCAGTTCTTTCGGCGGCGGGATAGGTCGGTCGACAGCGTTGATCCTATGGCTGAAAAGCACGACATCCCGAGCGGGTACCTCCGGCGCATGGCATAAATGGCACGCCAATTTGTCGTCCATTTCATAGGACAGCCGGCCAAGTTCCCTGCGCGATAAATCCAGATAATGAAGCGGCTCAAGCACCAGGAGGTTATCCAGTACCTGATCGCCACTGCGCCACCGAGACCGATAGTTGCCATTGGCCTGCTCAGCCCAGAAAAACTGCGCATTTTTTAGCGGACCTGCGCCCAATGGCTGCGGCGGGTCGAAATCCAGGAACAAGCGTGAGGAATGCAATGCCAGCGCCAGCACTTCGGCGCCGCTGCGACCTTGCAACGGAAAGCTGTTCTGGCTGTGATAATGCTGACTGCTGATAAGCGACTGGCCAATTTGCTTGTCGACGTCGGACATATAATTCGGAAAACGATTCAGCATGTCCGTCAGTTGGCCAAACGCTTTCAGATCCTTCAGGGAACCATCATCGAGCTGGCGCCCCTTGAAGAGTTCCAAAAGCCACTGCCCTAAGTGCGTCTTCTTGAGTTTGTAGAAGATCCGGACATCGGCGTCTTTTTTGCTCGGTAGCGAATCGGCGTCCCACTCGGGAATACACTTGATCCAGGTTTCAAGTTCAGAACTCAGGCGCTCGCTGGCGGAGCCGGCCTCCAGCGCTTGCGGATTCCACATCAAATGGAACATGACGGCAGCGCAGTGCTTGCAGCTGTCGCCGACCGGGCACGAACATTCGTAACGAACGCCGTCGTAGCCCCGATAACGAGTGAGCGCGATCACCTGCTGATAAACATTATCGCCGCCACCCTCGCATTCGGCGTGAACCGATTGCTCATCTATCCGCAGTATCCGTACTCGCGCTCTCTCGGCGTAGTCGAACCCTCGCTCAAGGTAACGCTGATGGAAGCTTTCTCCCCAATCAGTATCAAGAAGCGCCTCAATTGGCTGGGTCATGGGCACCGCCGATCATTACTCATGCCAGTCATGACAACTCCTTAATCAACCAGCTGGGCAGCCCTCAGCGCGCCGAGCGCCGCCAGCCAGCGAGGGTCCTCACGGTATTCAGTGGAGGCGTAGGCCTGGCCGCGCATGCGGGCGATCCGCGCCGAAGGCTTGACCTTCAGGCGCTGGGCCGCGCTCAAGGCCAACTCCGCGGCAGCACGGTCGTTGCACACCAGGCCCATGTCGCAACCCGCCGTCAAAGCAGCCTCGATACGACTGGCGGCATCACCGACCACATGAGCGCCGGCCATCGACAGATCATCACTGAAGATCACGCCATCAAATTGCAACTCGCCACGCAGGATGTCCTGCAGCCAGCGGCGGGAAAACCCGGCTGGGTTGGCGTCGACCTGCGGGTAGATGACATGGGCCGGCATGACGGCGGCCAGTTGCTTGCTCAGCCTGGCAAACGGTACCAGGTCGTTGGCGCGAATCTGTTCCAGGCTACGCTCATCGTTCGGAATCGCCACGTGGGAATCGGCCTCGGCCCAGCCATGCCCCGGGAAATGCTTGCCAGTGGCGGCCATCCCGGCGGCGCTCATGCCGCGGATGAAGGCACCGGCCAACAACGCAGCGCGCTCGGGGTCACCTTCGAAGGAGCGACTGCCGACGACGGCGCTGCGCTGGTAATCAAGGTCCAGCACCGGGGCAAAGCTCAAGTCGAGACCGACCGCCAGCACTTCAGTGGCCATGATCCAGCCGCACTGCTCGGCCAGGTATTCGGCGTTCGGGTTGTCGGCGATCGCCCGCATCGCCGGCAACCGCACAAAACCCTGACGCAGCCGCTGGACACGACCACCTTCCTGATCCACCGCCAATAAAAGGTCGGGGCGGATGGCGCGGATCGACGCGCTCAACTCGCGCACCTGACGTGGATGCTCGATGTTGCGGGCAAAGATGATCAGGCCGCCTACCTCGGGCTGGCGCAACAGGTGGCGATCTTCGGCCGTCAGCCAGGTACCGGCGACGTCCACCATCAACGAGCCTTGCAGGCCAGCAGTCATAGCATTTCCTTAATAACGATGAACCCGCGCAGCAACACAGACACGACCACACCGCTGGGCCCAAGGCCCGGCAGGTCGCGGTCATGCAATGAAAGATGGAACGGGTTCGAAACGAGAGTCGGCATGGGCGGCTAGCTTAGCGGATGTCGGCAGCCGCGCCCACCCGTGCGCTTACGCCTTGGCCAGCGCCGGCGTCGATTTACTGCGCGGGCGCAATTGCGCGGCCGCCATGGCTTCATCGGTGACACCACTTTCGGCACGCATGCCGGCTGCCAGGAACGGCACCATCAGGCGCATGACCTGTTCGATCGAGGTGTTCACGCCAAAGTCGGTTTCAGCGATGGCGCGCAACGCCTTGATACCGGACATGCTGAACGCCGCGGCGCCGAGCATGAAGTGCACCCGCCAGAACAACTCGATGGGCGGAATACGCGGTGCGGCCTCGTTGACCAGCAGCATGTAGCGCCGGAAAACCTTGCCGTACATGTCTTCCAGGTAACGTCGCAGGTGGCCCTGGCTCTGGCTGAAGGCAAGGCCCAACAGGCGCATGAAAATGGAAAGGTCGTTACCGCTGCGCGGTTGCACGACAAGGGCTTGCTCGACCAGGATTTCCAGGAGCTCTTCCAGGGTCGGCTTGACGTCAGGCTTGGCCTGCCGGCGCTCCAGCTCGCGATCGAGGCTGAGGCAGAAAGGCCCGAGGAACCGCGAGAATACCGCCTGGATCAGGGCCTTTTTCGAGCCGAAATGATAGTTCACCGCCGCCAGGTTCACCCCGGCCTTGCTGGTGATCAGACGCAACGAGGTTTCAGCGAAACCTTTTTCCGCGAACAACTGCTCGGCAGCATCGAGAATGCGTTCAACGGTTTCCGACTGGGCCATGGTTACTCCGCCTGACAAACACTTGTTTGAAACATACGTTTCAGCCTAGGGCTTGTCAAGCCTGCCGGGGCGTTTTGCGAATGCCCGGTCACGTATTTAACCACACCTTTTCACGGGTGGTAGCCATGTCGCATCCAACAACCCGACCGACCGTCCAGCGGCCTGTGGAAAAAGGAGGATTGCCAAGCGGCGTTCACTGTATATAATCCCAGTCACTGTATAAAAAGACAGAGCGATCAATATGCTAAAGCTGACGCCACGCCAAGCAGAGATTCTGGCCTTCATCAAACGCTGCCTCGAAGACAACGGCTACCCGCCAACCCGTGCGGAAATCGCCCAGGAACTAGGGTTCAAGTCGCCCAACGCGGCTGAAGAACACCTCAAGGCGCTGGCGCGCAAGGGTGCGATCGAAATGACCCCGGGCGCATCCCGTGGCATTCGCATCCCCGGCTTCGAAGCCAAGGCCGACGAAACCACCCTGCCGATCATCGGCCGGGTCGCGGCAGGCGCACCGATCCTCGCCCAGCAGCATGTCGAGGAGTCCTGCAACATCAATCCTTCGTTCTTCCATCCTCGGGCCGACTACCTGCTTCGTGTACACGGCATGAGCATGAAGGACATCGGCATCTTCGACGGTGATCTCCTGGCCGTCCACACTACCCGCGAAGCCCGCAATGGCCAGATCGTGGTGGCGCGAATCGGCGACGAGGTGACCGTCAAGCGCTTCAAGCGCGACGGCAGCAAGGTCTGGCTCATCGCCGAGAACCCCGAGTTCGCGCCCATCGAAGTGAACCTGAAAGATCAGGACCTGGTCATCGAAGGCTTGAGTGTCGGCGTCATTCGCCGCTAAAGGAGGCTTTATGCAGTTCCCTCACACACCACAACACACACAACTTCCGCTGTTCGAGGCATTCATGGCCCAACCGCTGGTTCCAGTCCTGAAAGAGGTCATCGAGTCGCCCTGGGGCGTCGAGCCCGAGGCTTTCAGCGAACTGTCGTTACGTGGTGCGGCCGGAAACTGCCTGAACCTGCTGGCGCCGATTCTGCGAGAACTCAGCCAGGACCAGGATGCTCGCTGGCTGACGCTGATCGCGCCACCGGCCAGCGTCACCCAGGCCTGGCTGCGGGATGCCGGCCTGAACCGCGAACGCATCCTGTTGTTGCAACCGCGCGGGACCCAAAGCGCCCAGCAGTTAACCTGCGAAGCCTTGCGCCTGGGCCGCAGCCACACCGTGGTCAGCTGGCTCAATCCGCTAACCGCAACCGCACGGCAACAGTTGATCAGCGCCGCCCGTACCGGGGACGCACAAAGTCTGAATATTCGATTGGGCTAAGACAAACGCGGGGCTTCTCCAAGGCAGAGAAGCCGACCAGCCACACTATCCAAAAAAGCCGACAGACGGGATCAATGAAGAACCCGCGGCCCCTCTTCCTTGTTGAATTCGCCTTCAACCAGGCGACCTGCCATCTGGACGCCCACGCTCAGCATCGCCTTGGCGACTTCGACGTGTTGGCCCTGAAGGAATACCTTGGCATCTTCGGAGAAGTTCAGGGTAACCAGAGAACCCTCGTCCTCAGCCCTGCGCAGCTCGATGCGGCCATCAGGAAGTTCGACAATTTCTAGAAAGGACGTAGGCATAAAAGTCTGTTCTCCACGAAAGGCGAGGATTATATAGTCATCGGCCAGGCTCCGCTCGGGATCTTGACCAAGTGTTATCAACGAACGTAACGGGCCGGGGGCGAACTCAGCACTCGTTCAACCCTTCACGAAAGCGTATCGCCAGGCTCTTGAGGTTCTGACGCCAGCTCTCCAGCTCCTCCCGGCTCAACTCCTGCTCGGGTTCTTGTTCGTCCAGATTGACCGCCACGATCAACGGCTGGGTCACGTCCCCCTTGGGCTTGCGCGGGGCTCGTGGCGGCTCGAACAGCGCCGCATGGGCCGCCAATAGCTTCGCCAGCCAGGTTTCCGGGTTGTGCGCCAGTTCGACCATTTCGGCCAACTCCGGGATAGCAATGGTTTCCAACGCTTCGCGGGTCAACAGCAGCTCGGCCCGCGGTGCGTTCGCTTGTGGCAGGCGATAGAAACCGGCGATTTCATGGCACAACCCCAACAATGCACCGTACAGGTGAAACAGCGCGGATTCGCGTCCTGCCTGGAGCAACGCCGGGGAATTCATCGCACGCCCATCCTCGGCCCTGGTGAGCGCTTCGAGCGACAGACCGGCAAAATAGATTTTCTGATTGGTGCGGGTATAGAGTTCGTGGGCCATGGCGGCATCTCCCCAACGAAATGAAAGCGTCTGGCAAGTGCGACAGTGTCATGGATCAACCGAGGCCACTGCAAGCCAAAAACAAAAAGGCCGCATGAAAACCTATGGGTTGTCATGCGGCCTTTTGTTCACTTGAGACTTATTGGGGCGGCTACGCCCGAAACGTCGGACCGGTCCAGCGGGCGCAAGCCCCCTCGTCACACGTGAGTGCTGCCATCAGCTCTTGTCTTGCACCGTCCACTTACCACCGTCGTAGTACGCTTTCCAGCCAGTCGGCTTGCCGTCGACTTCGGTTTGCACGTATTGCTCCTTGGTCTTGCGGCTGTAGCGAATGACCGCCGGGCGCCCTTCCGGATCCTTCTGCGGCGCTGCACAGAGGAAATGGTACTTCGGATCGATCTCGTCCTTGTGCGGCACGATTTCCATCACCAACGGTGCACGGGTCTCGCGGTTTTTCGGGAACTGGCTGGCCGCCAGGAACAGGCCGGAGGCACCGTCGCGCAGGATGTAGGTGTCGTTGACCTTCTCGCACTTGAGCTCAGGCATCTTCACCGGGTCCATCTTCGGCGGCGCCGCGTCACCGCTCTTGAGCAGTTTGCGGGTGTTTTTGCAGGTCGGGTTGGTGCAACCGAAGAACTTGCCGAAACGGCCGGTCTTGAGCTGCATCTCACTGCCACACTTGTCGCATTCCAGGCTCGGGCCTTCGTAGCCCTTGATGCGATAAGTGCCCTCTTCGATCTCGTAGCCAGCACAGTCCGGGTTGTTGCCGCAGATGTGCAGCTTGCGCTTTTCATCCAGCAGGTAGGCATCCATCGCCGTGCTGCAGATCGGGCAGCGATGCTTGCCGCGCAGCACCAGGGATTCCGATTCACCCTCGTCGTCCGCAGCGATTTCGTCGCCCGGCACCAGATTGACCGTCGCCTTGCAGCGCTCCTTGGGTGGCAGGCTGTAGCCCGAGCAACCGAGGAATACGCCGGTCGAGGCGGTACGGATTTGCATCGGACGCCCGCAGGTCAGGCACGGAATGTCGGTCATGACCGGCTGGTTGGCGCGCATGCCGCTGTCCGGGCTTTCGGCCACTTCGAGCTTTTTCTTGAAGTCGCCGTAGAACTCGTCGAGGACGTTTTTCCAGTCGCGCTCGCCCTGGGCCACATCGTCGAGATTCTCTTCCATACCGGCGGTGAAGCCGTAGTCCATCAGGTTCGAGAAGCTCTCGGACAAACGCTCGGTAACGATGTCACCCATCTTTTCCGAATAGAAACGACGGTTGTGCAGCGCCACATAGCCGCGGTCCTGGATAGTGGAGATGATGGCTGCGTAGGTCGAAGGACGACCGATGCCGCGCTTTTCCATTTCCTTGACCAGGCTGGCTTCGGAGTAACGGGCCGGTGGCTTGGTGAAGTGCTGGGTCGGATCAAGCTTGATCAGCTTCATCACGTCGCCCTGGGCCATGTCTGGCAGGACGTCATCGTCCCCAGGCTTGGCGATCTGCGGCATGACGCGGGTGTAGCCGTCGAACTTCAGGATGCGGCCCTTGGCGCGCAACTCGAAGTCGCCGGCACCGACGCTGACTGTGGTCGACAGGTATTGCGCCGGCAGCATCTGGCAGGCCAGGAACTGGCGCCAGATCAGCTCGTAGAGACGCTCGGCATCGCGCTCCATGCCCGACAGCTTGCTTGGCTCGGTATTGGCGTCGGACGGACGAATCGCTTCGTGCGCCTCCTGCGCGCCTTCCTTGCTGCTGTAGACGTTCGGCGTCTCTGGCAGGTACTTCTTGCCGAACTCACTTTCTATATAAGTGCGCGCCATCGCCACGGCATCGACCGAAAGGTTGGTCGAGTCGGTACGCATATAGGTGATGTAGCCGGCTTCGTACAGACGCTGGGCCATCATCATGGTTTTCTTCACGCCAAAGCCCAGGCGATTGCTCGCGGCCTGCTGCAACGTGGAGGTGATGAACGGCGCCGACGGCTTGCTGCTGGTCGGCTTGTCTTCGCGCTTGACGATGCTGTAGCTGGAAGCCTTGAGCTTCTCCAGCGCGGCCATGGCCTGGGCTTCGTTGAGCGGCTTGAAGGCCTCGCCCTTCTCCCGGGCCACGTCGAAGCGCACGGTGGCGCCCTTGGCGGTGCCGAGGTCGGCGTGGACTTCCCAGTACTCCTCAGGAATGAACGCACGGATCTCCCGCTCGCGCTCCACCACCAGCTTCACGGCGACCGACTGCACACGCCCGGCCGACAGGCCGCGGGCGATCTTGGCCCACAGCAGGGGCGAGACCATGTAGCCCACCACGCGGTCGAGGAAGCGACGCGCCTGTTGGGCGTTGACCCGATCGATGTCCAGCTCGCCCGGCTGGGAGAAGGCTTCCTGGATGGCCTTCTTGGTAATTTCGTTGAACACCACGCGCTTGTAGCGGCTGTCATCCCCACCAATGGCTTCGCGCAGGTGCCAGGCAATGGCTTCCCCTTCGCGGTCCAAGTCCGTCGCGAGATAGATGGTGTCGGCATCCTTGGCGAGCCGGCGCAGCTCTTCGATGACCTTTTCCTTGCCCGGGAGGATCTCGTACTTGGCTTTCCAGCCGTGTTCCGGATCGACCCCCATGCGTGAGACCAGCTGCTTGCGCGCCTTGTCTTTCGGCGACAGCGCCGGCGCTTCACCGGCAGCAGCCTTGCCGCGCTTGGCGGCTGGCTCCTTGCTGGCGCTAGCCGAACCGCTGGTGGGCAGGTCTCGGATATGGCCGATACTCGACTTCACCACGTATTGGTTGCCCAGATACTTGTTGATGGTCTTGGCCTTAGCCGGGGATTCCACAATGACCAGCGATTTGCCCATGGATCAGAAAATTCCTGAATTCTAAAAAGTGAAAGGCGGTTGGCGCCTGACGCGGCACCGCTATATATAGTGGCTGCAAGGTGAGGTCAAGCGCAGGGTTGCCCGTATACCGGCCTCAAGGCTTGGAAAAAATGCTCTCCTCGGCCTGCACCAAAGCAAAGCGTGGCACCTGTTCGCCGTCAACCTCGACGGACTCCTCGAACATGCTCAAGGGACGCACCCAAAAGCCGTAATCGCCATACAGGGCTTGATAGAAGACCACTTCTTCCTCGGTCTCGGAATGCCGCGCGATGCTGAATACGCGGTACTGCGGACCTTTGTAATGCTGGTAGAGCCCAGGTTGTATCGGCATGCTTGGCACTCACTCAAATCTTTTCAAAATAAAAACAAAATCTTTTTTTTACTAAACCCGAAAAAACAAAAACCGGGGCACTTGGCCCCGGCTTCCATCAACGCAACGCTTAGACGCGTTCGAAGACAGTGGCGATGCCCTGGCCGAGGCCAATGCACATGGTGGACACACCAAAGGTGCCGCCATTCTGCTTCATGACGTTGAGCAGCGTGCCGGAGATACGCGCACCGGAGCAACCGAACGGGTGACCCAGGGCGATCGCGCCGCCGTGCAGGTTAACCTTCTCGTTCATCTTGTCGAGCACTTTCAAATCTTTCAGCACTGGCAAGGCCTGTGCGGCGAAAGCTTCGTTGAGTTCGAAGAAGTCGATATCGGCAATACCCAGGCCTGCGCGCTTCAAGGCTTTCTGCGTGGCCGGTACTGGACCATAGCCCATGATCGCCGGGTCCACACCCGCCACGGCCATCGAACGAATCACCGCCATCGGCTGGATACCCAGGTCCTGGGCACGCTGGGCCGACATCACGATCATGCACGAGGCACCGTCGGTGATCTGCGACGAGGTACCGGCTGTCACGGTGCCGCCCTTCGGATTGAAGGCCGGCTTGAGGGCCGCCAGGCTTTCCAGGGTGGTTTCCGGACGAATGGTTTCGTCGTAGTCGAACAGCTTCAGGAAGCCGTTCTCGTCGTAGCCCTGCATCGGGATGATCTCATCCTTGAACTTGCCTTCCACGGTCGCCTTGTGGGCGAGCTGGTGGGAGCGCACGCCAAAGGCGTCCTGCTGTTCGCGGGTGATGCCGTGCATTTTGCCAAGCATTTCCGCAGTCAGGCCCATCATGCCCGAGGCTTTCGCCGCGTACAGCGACATGTGCGGGTTCGGATCGACGCCGTGCATCATGCTCACGTGGCCCATGTGCTCGACACCACCGACGACGAACACGTCACCGTTACCGGTCATGATCGCCTGGGCGGCGGTGTGCAGCGCGCTCATGGACGAACCGCACAGGCGGCTGACGGTCTGGCCCGCCGCCGTGTGAGGGATCTGGGTCATCAGCGAGGCCATGCGGGCGATGTTCCAGCCCTGCTCCAGGGTCTGGTTCACACAGCCCCAGATCACGTCTTCGACTTCGTTGGGGTCGACCTTGACGTTGCGCTCCAGCAGCTTGCGGATCAGGTGCGCCGACATGTCTTCGGCGCGGGTGTTGCGGTGCATGCCGCCCTTGGAGCGGCCCATCGGCGTACGACCGAAGTCGACAATCACGACGTCTCTAGGATTCAAGCTCATAAATGTTCTCTCGCTCTAGTCGTTGGGCGCTTAACCGAAGAAGCGCTGGCCGTTCTTGGCCATTTCACGCAGCTTCGCGGTCGGGTGGTACAGCGCGCCCAAATCAGCGTACTGGTCAGCCAGGGCAACGAACTCGGCGACACCGATCGAATCGATGTAGCGCAGCGCACCGCCACGGAATGGAGGGAAACCGATACCGTAGACCAGACCCATGTCGGCTTCGGCGGCGGTCTCGACAATGCCGTCTTCCAGGCAACGCACGGTTTCGAGGCACAGCGGGATCATCATCCAGTTGATGATGTCCTCGTCGGTGACTTCGCGCTGCTCGTAGACGATCGGCTTGAGCACTTCCAGCACCGACGAGTCGGCGACTTTCTTCTGCTTGCCGCGCTTGTCGGTCTCATAGGCGTAGAAGCCCTTGCCATTCTTCTGGCCCAGGCGCTTGGCTTCATAGAGCACGTCGACAGCCGAACGACGGTCGTCCTTCATGCGGTCCGGGAAGCCCTCAGCCATGACGTCGCGACCGTGGTGGCCGGTGTCGATGCCGACCACGTCCATCAGGTACGCCGGGCCCATCGGCCAGCCGAATTTTTCCATGATCTTGTCGATGCGCACGAAGTCCACACCGGCGCTGACCAGCTTGGCGAAACCGCCGAAGTACGGGAACAGCACGCGGTTGACCAGAAAGCCCGGGCAATCGTTGACGACGATCGGGTTCTTGCCCATTTTCTTGGCGTAGGCCACGGTGGTGGCAACGGCATGTTCGCTGGACTTCTCGCCACGGATCACTTCCACCAGCGGCATCATGTGCACCGGGTTGAAGAAGTGCATGCCGACGAAGTTCTCCGGACGCTTGAGGGCCTTGGCCAACAGCGAAATGGAGATGGTCGAGGTGTTCGAGGCCAGGATGGTGTCCTCTTTGACCTTGTCTTCGACTTCAGCCAGTACCGCCTGCTTGACCTTCGGGTTCTCGACAACGGCTTCGACCACCAGGTCGACATGGCCGAAATCGCCGTAGGACAGGGTCGGACGAATGCCGTTGAGCACTTCGGCCATCTTCGCAGCGGTCATGCGACCTTTATCGACACGGCCGACCAGCAGCTTGGCGGCTTCGGCCAGGCCCTGCTCGATCCCGTGTTCGTTGATGTCCTTCATCAGGATCGGCGTGCCTTTGGACGCCGACTGGTAGGCGATGCCGCCACCCATGATGCCGGCGCCGAGCACGGCGGCCTGCTTCACGTCACTGGCGATTTCGTCGTAGGCCTTGGCCTTTTTCTTCAGTTCCTGGTCATTGAGGAACAGACCGATCAGGCTTTGCGCAGCCGAGGTCTTGGCCAGCTTGACGAAGCCGGCGGCCTCGACTTCCAGGGCCTTGTCGCGACCGAAGCTCGCGGCTTTCTGGATGGTCTTGATCGCTTCGACCGGCGCCGGGTAGTTCGGGCCTGCCTGACCGGCCACGAAACCCTTGGCGGTTTCGAAGGCCATCATTTGTTCGATGGCGTTGAGCTTGAGCTTCTCGAGCTTCGGCTGACGCTTGGCCTTGTAGTCGAACTCGCCGCTGATGGCGCGCTTGAGGGTTTCAAGGGCCGCTTCCTGGAGCTTGCCAGGTTCGACCACGGCATCCACGGCACCGACCTTCAGCGCGTCTTCAGCACGGTTTTCCTTGCCGGCGGCAATCCACTCGATGGCGTTGTCGGCACCGATCAGGCGCGGCAGGCGCACGGTGCCGCCGAAGCCTGGGTAGATGCCCAGCTTGACTTCCGGCAGGCCGATCTTGGCCGTGCTGGACATGACGCGGTAATCCGCCGCCAGGCACATTTCCAGGCCGCCACCCAGGGCGATGCCGTTGATGGCCACGACAGTCGGTACGTTGAGGTCTTCGAAGTCGCTGAAAATACGGTTGGCTTCGAGGTTGCCAGCGATCAGTTCGGCATCGGGCAGCTTGAAGTTGTCGACGAATTCGGTGATGTCGGCGCCGACGATGAACACGTCCTTGCCGCTGCTGACGATCACACCCTTGATCGAAGCATCTGCCTTGATAGTGTCTACAGCCTGACGCAATTCATTCAGGGTTAGACGGTTGAACTTGTTGACGGACTCACCCTTGAGGTCGAATTTCAATTCGACGATGCCACTTTCAAGAGCCTTAACCGTGATGGCTTTACCTTCGTAAATCATCAACTGATCTCCACGATATGGAAGCTGAACAGTACACGTTGAACGCTGACCACTGGTTCGGCATAGACGTTACCGTCGATGCTACGCCAATCCGCCAGGCACACCCGTCAACGCGATAGTCGGGGGTCTGTAGGAGCATTCTGAAAATACAAACGCTCAATTCATACGCCCGTTTGATTTGGGTACGTCACCTTCACGGAATTTCCGACAATTGTCAATCGCCCTAAACACAGGCGTGAACGCGACTTCACGGTCATTTCCGTACCGTACGGATCCGCAACACGGCGCCGCATGAGCAGCCATTCATAGGATCAATAATTAGAAAAATCGCCCTAATTCCAGACATATCGGATCCAGCGGTCTACGCTGTCGGGACGCGATTGAATATTGGGAACAAAGGACGTTACGAACGCACGTCCTGGCATGAGATTGTTTACCGGCCTGCCTGGCCAACCCGCCCGATGAGACTGTCGGGCTTTTTTTATGCCGGTAGGAGCTGCCGAAGGCTCGGGCCGCGTTCGGACGATCTTTTGATCTTTCGCTTGAGACTCAATGGCCTGGGTAAAGATCGCAGCCTCGCTCCGCTCGACAGCTCCTACGCATCTAAATTCGCTCAGGCCAGCGCCTTGAGGGTGCTGGCAATGTCCTGCAAAACAGTCGCTTCGCCCTTCTCGCCCCAGTACAAGGCAATCATTTGCCGATCGGCTTCAACTTTGTAGACGTTGGCCGGCAATTTTTCGAAATGATTGAGCAGGGATTCATCCTGGCAGACTTCTCGCCACTGGTTGACCCAGACGCCTGGCGCCGTCTGCCAATAGCTCCAGACCGCCGGTTCCTTGCCGCGCCGGGGCCGGTGGTACTGGGCACAGGGGTTTGGCGGCTGCTGGCCGAGCCAGTGCGGCCACTCCTGCGGCGCCAGCTGCATGGCCAGGCCCAGGCGTCGTGCCTCCATGCGCAGGGCCATGCGACCGCTCTGAACACGGGACGGCCGCAACCATGCCAGCGGACTTAACACCACCAACAGGATTGACACCACTATCCAGACCGTCATATTCGTACTCCCGAATTCTGATGAGCCCATTGAGCCACGTCGCCGTCAATGCGCTTGAAACCAGCCATACTTACCGTATCGCAATTCTCTGGAGTGCTTTCCATGTACTACAAACACGTTCTGGTCGCCGTCGACCTCACTGAAGAATGCGATCCGGTCGTCAAGCGCGCCCTCGCCCTTTGCGAAAGCCGGGACACCAAGCTGTCGCTGGTGCACATCGTCGAACCGATGGCCATGGCCTTCGGCGGCGACGTGCCCATGGACCTTTCCCAGTTGCAGCAGCAGCAATTCGACCAGGCCAAGGAGCGCCTTGACCGACTGATCGTGAAATACCCGGCCCTGAAGAAGGAATTCAGCCACCTGACCTACGGCCAGCCGCGCCAGGAGATCCATCACCTGGCCAAGGAACAGGGCTGCGACCTGATTGTGGTCGGCAGCCATGGTCGCCACGGCCTGGCGCTGTTGCTGGGCTCGACCGCCAACGACGTGCTGCATGGCGCGCCTTGCGACGTGCTGGCGGTACATCTGGTCAAGCGCACATAACCCCTACCCTTGTGGGAGCGAGCCTGTGGGAGCAAAGCTTGCTCGCGATGAAGGCATCCCGGTCTGTCGAATGACCGCGTTATCGTTCATCGCGAGCGAGCTTTGCTCCCACAGGCTCACCCCTACAGGGGAATAGCGTTTCAAATAGAAAATCCCGGCGTTCATTGCTGAATTCCGGGATTTTTTTCAACAACGGATCAAGCGTCCAGTTCAGCCCAACGCTCGACCAGTGCGTCCAGCTCGGCCTGCAACTGCTCCAACTGCGCGATCACCTTGGCGGTTTCGGCAGCAGGCCGCTGGTAGAAGCCGGCGTCAGCCATCTCGGCCTCCACGGCGGCGATCTGCTGTTCCTTCGCGTCGATATCACCCGGCAACGCCTCCAGCTCGCGCTGCAGTTTGTAGCTGAGTTTCTTCTTGGCCGGTGCCGGGGCCGCCGCGGCAGCGACCGGGGCTGGCTCGGCCTTGACCACCGCCGAATTCAAGTCGGCCTTGCCGGACTTGCTCTCGGTGACCCCCAGCAGGCGCGGCGAGCCGCCCTGGCGCAGCCAGTCCTGATAACCACCGACGTATTCACGCACCAGGCCTTCGCCCTCGAACACCAGGGTGCTGGTGACCACGTTGTCGAGGAATGCCCGATCGTGGCTGACCATCAGCACGGTGCCGTTGAAGGTCAGCAGCACCTCTTCCAGCAACTCCAGGGTTTCCACGTCCAGGTCGTTGGTCGGTTCGTCGAGCACCAGCAGGTTCGCCGGCTTGCTGAACAACTTGGCCAGCAACAGACGGGCGCGCTCGCCACCCGACAGCGCCTTGACCGGCGTACGGGCACGCTGGGGGCTGAACAGGAAATCGCCGAGGTAGCTCAACACATGGCGGCTCTGACCATCGATGTCGATGAAATCGCGACCTTCGGCGACGTTGTCGATCACGGTCTTTTCCAGGTCCAACTGATGGCGCAACTGGTCAAAGTAGGCAACGTCGATCTTCGTGCCCTCTTCCACCTTGCCATTGGTCGGCACCAGGCCACCGAGCATCAGCTTGAGCAAGGTGGTCTTGCCGGTGCCGTTGGCACCCAGCAGGCCGATGCGATCACCGCGCTGCAGGACCATGGAGAAGTCCTTGATCAGGAACGGGCCGCCCGGGTGCGCGAAACTCACGTTCTCAAGGACCATCACCTGCTTGCCGGACTTGTCAGCGGTATCCAACTGAATGTTGGCCTTGCCGGTACGCTCGCGACGTTCACTGCGTTCCATGCGCAAGGCTTTGAGCGCCCGCACACGGCCTTCGTTGCGGGTGCGACGCGCCTTGATGCCCTGGCGAATCCAGACTTCTTCCTGGGCCAGTTTCTTATCGAACAACGCGTTAGCGGTTTCTTCCGCTGCCAACGCCGCTTCCTTGTGCACCAGGAAGCTGGCGTAGTCGCCGTTCCAGTCGATCAGGCCGCCGCGGTCCAGTTCAAGGATGCGGGTCGCCAGGTTTTGCAGGAAGGAACGGTCGTGAGTGATGAACAGCACCGCACCCTGGAAGTCCTTCAAGGCTTCTTCAAGCCAGGCGATGGCGCCGATGTCCAGGTGGTTGGTCGGTTCGTCGAGCAGCAGCAGGTCCGGCTCGGACACGAGGGCCTGGGCCAGCAGGACGCGACGACGCCAGCCGCCGGACAACTCGGCGAGGGTCTTGTCGGCCGGCAATTGCAGGCGGCTCAGGGTGCTGTCGACCAGTTGCTGCAGACGCCAGCCATCTCGGGCTTCAAGGTCGTGCTGCACGTGCATCAACTTGTCCAGATCGGCATCGGTGACGATGTTCTGGCTCAGGTGGTGATACTCGGCCAACAGCGCGCCGACACCGTCCAGGCCTTCGGCGACCACGTCGAATACGGTCCGCTCGTCGGCCACCGGCAGTTCCTGGGGCAATTCGCCGATTTTCAGGCCTGGCGCGCGCCAGACCGAGCCGTCATCGGGCTTTTGATCGCCCTTGACCAGCTTCATCATGCTGGACTTGCCAGTGCCGTTGCGGCCGATGATGCACACCCGCTCACCACGGGCGATCTGCCAGGACACCTTGTCCAACAACGGCATAGCGCCGAAAGCAAGGGACACATCGCTGAATTTGAGCAGGGTCATGAGCTTCTCCAAAAACCGGGCGCGCATTCTACCTGAGATGAGGCCTCAGGGGTCCGCCAATTTCGCCACCGAAGCACTCTGCATAACAAATGTTGCGAACTTGCACCGACGGCTCTGCAAAGCTTTCGCCGGCTGCTGGCAAAAGGCTAAGCTACAGACAGTTACCCTGGGTTACCCCTTGGGCTTGTCATGTTTTTTATGCCCGGACGTCTCATGCGCAGTCGCCTTTTCAGTGTTGTATCGTGTCTTTTTGTATGTGCCACTGCCGTTCAATCCGCGCAGGCGGTGGATATCTCCACTCAACGCCAATATTACAACGAGGCCAAGCGTGCCTTGGCCAAGGGTGATTCCGGCCCTTACTTTCGCTACAGCCAGGCCCTGCGCGATTATCCGCTGGAACCCTATCTGGCCTACGACGAATTGACCGCTCGCCTCAAGAGCGCCAGCAATGCCGAAATCGAGAAGTTCCTCGCCGAACACGGTGATCTGCCCCAGGCCAACTGGATGAAGTTGCGCTGGCTGCGTTGGCTGACCGAGCGCGGTGACTGGGAGACCTTCGTCAAGTATTACGACCCCAAGCTCAATTTCACCGAACTGGACTGCCTTAACGCCCAGTACCAGCTCAGCCATGGCTTGAAGGCCGAAGGCTATGCCAATACCGAAAAGCTGTGGCTCTCCGGCAAATCCCAGCCCCAGGCGTGCGATGCCTTGTTCGGCCTATGGGCCTCCCAGGGCCAGTTGACCGAACAGAAACGCTGGGAACGCACCAAACTGGCGGCCCAGGCCCGCAACTACCCGCTGGCCAACAGCCTGGTCAGCGGCCTGACCACCCTCGCCCCCCGTGGCAAGTTGCTGGTGGACGTGGCGCAGAAGCCCGAGTTGCTCAACCAGCCCTCGCGCTTCACCCCGGCCGATGAACCGATGTCCGACATCGTCAGCCTCGGCCTGCGTCGCCTGGCCCGCCAGGATCCGGAAAAGGCCATGGCACTGCTGGACGGCTACGCCAGCACCATGCATTTTTCCCGTGATGAAAAAGTTGCGATTGCCCGGGAAATCGGCCTGACCCTGGCCAAGCGCTTCGACAGCCGGGCCTTGGACGTGATGACGAAATACGACCCGGAACTGCGCGATGACACCGTTTCGGAATGGCGCTTGCGCCTGCTCCTGCGCCTGGCCCGCTGGGACGATGCCTACCAACTGACCCGTCGCCTGCCCGAGTCGCTGTCGAGCACCAATCGCTGGCGGTACTGGCAAGCCCGCACGCTGGAACTGGCGCAGCCGCAGAACCCCGAGGCGCTGGCGCTCTACAAGCACCTGGCCCGTGAACGAGACTTCTATGGCTTCCTGGCCGCCGACCGTTCCCAGTCGCCGTACTCGCTCATCAACAAGCCGCTGGTGATGAGCCAGGCGCTGATCAACAAAGTGCGCAACACCCCTGGCGTGCGTCGGGCGCTGGAATTTCATGCCCGTGGGGACATCGTCGACGGGCGCCGCGAGTGGTATCACGTCAGCCGTCATTTCAACCGTGACGAAATGGTCGCCCAGGCCAAACTGGCTTATGACCTGAAGTGGTATTTCCCGGCCATTCGCACCATCAGCCAGGCCAAGTACTGGGACGACCTGGACATCCGCTTCCCGATGGCCCACCGCGACACCCTGGTACGCGAAGCCAAGATTCGCGGCTTGCATCCAAGCTGGGCGTTCGCCATTACCCGCCAGGAAAGCGCCTTCATGGACGACGCCCGCTCCGGCGTCGGTGCCGCCGGCCTGATGCAACTGATGCCTGGCACCGCCAAGGAAACCGCGCGCAAGTTCAGCATTCCCCTGGCCTCACCACAGCAAGTGTTGAACCCGGACAAGAACATCCAGTTGGGCGCGGCGTACCTGAGCCAGGTTCACAGCCAGTTCAACGGCAACCGCGTCCTGGCCTCGGCGGCCTACAACGCCGGCCCCGGTCGCGTGCGCCAGTGGCTGCGCGGCGCCGACCACTTGAGCTTCGACGTCTGGGTCGAAAGCATTCCTTTCGACGAAACCCGCCAATATGTGCAGAACGTGTTGTCGTACTCGGTGATCTACGGCCAGAAACTCAACTCGCCGCAACCGCTGGTGGATTGGCATGAGCGGTATTTTGATGATCAGTGATTATTAGCGAAAGCTGTTCCTGAGAAGAAAAAATGCCCGCATCGAAAGATGCGGGCATTTCTTTTGCTCGCTTGCTGGACCTTGTGGGAGCGGGCTTGCTCGCGAAAGCG
>NZ_ATLN01000054.1:0-3448 GCF_000416195.1 Pseudomonas sp. CFII68 | reverse complement strand
CAGGCGCGCGTACTCGGCCAGGCGTTGTTCCTGGCTGCGCGCCGATTGTTGTCGCACCGCCAGCGCCAGGGCTTCCAGGCCCGGGTCGCCGCTCAAGGACGCCATGGCCCCGGCCGGCACGCGGCGATTGTCACGGGCCATCAGCAGGTCGATGGCGCGGTACACGTCGTAGTCTTCGATGTGCGCGCCAAACACGGTTTTGACCGGGTCCAGGTTCAGGTTGGGCACGAAGATCGCCTCGTAGGCCAGCTCTTCGTCGGTGTCGATGAACATCGGAATGCTGTCGATCAGGCTCAGGTCCACCACGTCCATGCCGCGTTCGAGCAAACGCCGGGCGACTTCGGTGGCGAGCAGCCCGCCGAGGCAGTAACCGATCAACTGGAAGCGCTGGTGACCGTCGGCGATCAAGCGTTCGGCGTAGTCCTGGGCCACGCTTTCGATCAGGCGCTTGGGCTCCAGGGCCAGGTAGCGCTCGGTGTCGGCCACGGCAAAGCCGATCACCGGCCCGGCCTGCTGCTCGGCCAGGGCGCGCCCCAGGTGCTGGAAGTAATCCAGCGTGCCGAGGGCGGCGTGGAACATCACCCGCACCGGGCCGACCTCGCCACCGCCGAACGGCACCACCAACGCATTGCTGCTGGATGAACGCTGGGCTTCGCCGCTCGCCGCAGCGGTGGCTGGCGCGGTTTCGCCGTGGTTGAGCAGGCGCGCCAGGGCGGCGACGTTCGGCTCGTTGAGCATCTGCCGCAGCAGCGTGTCGTAACTCAAATCCTGGGCCTGGGGCAGTTGTTCACGCAGTTGACCGGCGACACGGGCGAGGATCAGTGAGTCGGCGCCTTTTTCGTAGAAACTGTCGTCGACGCCAATCTGCGTCAATCCCAACGCCTCGGCCCATAGCCGACACAGCTCGGCGGTGAGGGGATCGCTCGGCGCCGCCTGGCCAGCAGACACCTGTGCATCGGCAGCGGGGCGCAACCCGGCCAGGGCCTTGCGATCGACCTTGCCGTTGGCGGTCAATGGCAAGCGGTCGAGCACTTGCAGGTGTGCTGGCAGCATGTAGTCGGGCAAGCGCTGCGCCAGGGCGCGACGCAGGCTGTCGACATCCAGGCGCTGGAACCCGGCCTTGAAACGGGCGGCGAAGACCTGCATGCCGAGGGCGGCCAACGGGTGATCCACCAGGGGCAGGGCCGGCAGGCATTCACCCCCAAAGGACTTGATCCGCGCCTGCCAGGTCTCGGCGTTGTGCAAACCGCTACGGCCCAGGTCGTGGTTGCCGTTGACCGGGGTCATCATGAAGCCCTGGGTCAGCAGGATCGGCGGCCATTCACCGGTGGGTTCGCTGAACACCAGCCAGCCACCGGGGCTGAGCAATTCGGTGATCTGACCGAGGGCTTTGTCGATGTCCTTGACGCTGTTGAGCATGCCCGCGCACAACACGATATCGACGCTGTTGCTGGCCAGCCCTTGGGGACGAATGTCCTGGTCGATGTCCAGCACGCCGTAGCGCACCCAGGCGTGCTCGGCAAAACGTTGCTTGGCCGCCGGCAGGAAAAAAGCGGTCATGTCGGTGAACAGGTAATCGACCTCCAAGCCATCGAGCAGGCCGATCACTGGCGCGCTGGTGGCGCCGGTGCCGGCGCCGATTTCCAGGATACGCAGCGGACCGTCGCCGTCATGGTGAGTGGCGAGGCGGTTGATCAGTGCCGCGATGCTGTGATTGTTGTAGCGCGAGACGGCGTCCCCGCCGTACAGCTGCAACGCCAGGTCCTGTTGACCTTGGGGAAACAGCAGGTCGAACGGGTTGACCTCGCCCTTGAGCAGTTGCGGCAACTGCCAGATATGGTTGAGCTGGTAGTCGAACAGCGTTTGGCTGCACAGCCCCGCGGCGATGGCCTGTTCCACCCGACCCCAGGCAAGCGCCGGCTCTGGCGCGGGTTGCGCCAGTCGATAGCGCGATTGCTCGAGTTGCACCAGGCCAGCCTCGCACAGCGAGCCGAGCCAGCGGCGCACCAGCCAGTGATGGCGCGGCTGTGCCTGCAGGGCGTTGAGAATGGCTGGGGCATCGGGTTCGGCCAGCGCGTCGCTGAACAACCCGGCCTTGAGCATCACCTCCAGCATCGAGCTCAATGCCGCGACACTCAGGTCGGCCTGATAATCGCGTACGTGTTGCGCGTCAAACGTGCCGACCTGGCTGTCGGCATAACGATTGATCGTTGTGAACAAGGACGCGTCCGGCAGGGGGTGGGGCGCTGTCCGCGCCGCGGTGACGAAGGCCAGCAGGCTACGCTCGCTGCGCTCGTCACCGGTGACCAGGCTGATTGCGCTGTCGACGCCGGGGGTGGCGAGCAACGCAGCGTCGATCTCGCCCAGTTCAACGCGATGCCCACGGATTTTCACTTGGCCGTCTTCACGGCCGAGAAACTCCAGCTCGCCACCCGGCAGGTAGCGACCACGGTCGCCCGTACGATACAGGCGCTGGCCATCCACGGGATGAGCGAAGAACCGCGCCTCGCTCAGTGCCTGGTCGCCGAGGTAACCCTGGGCCAGGCCGGCGCCGCTGATGTACAGGTCGCCGGGCACCCAGGTCGGCGCGTCGCGCCATTGGCTGTCGAGCACGCGAAAGCCCTGGTTGGCCAAGGGCAGGCCATAAGGAATGCTGCGCCACGCCGGGTCAATCGCGCCGATCGGGTGCAGGTTGGACCAGATCGAGGCTTCGGTCGCGCCACCGAGGCCCACCAGGGCCAGGCCGGGCAAGAGCTGTTGAAGTTGCGGCGGCAGGTTCAGCGCGATCCAGTCACCGGACAACAACGCCAGGCGCAGGCTGTCCAGTGGCCGGGGTTCGGCATGCAGGTAGTGGGCGAGCATGTGCAGTTGCGCAGGCACCGAGTTCCACAGCGTCACCTGGTGACGCTGCACCAGCTCGGCCCAATGCGAAGGGTCGGCGCCGCGCGCCGGGTCGGGCAGCACCAGTGCGCCCCCCACGGCGAGAGGACCGAAAAGGTCGTACACCGACAGGTCGAAGCTCAACTGTGCCAACCCCAGCACGCGGTCCTTGGCGCTGAGTTGAAAGCGGCGGTTGATGTCTTGCACGGTATTGAGGGCGGCGCGATGGCTGATCATCACGCCTTTGGGATCGCCCGTGGAGCCGGAGGTGAAGATCACGTAGGCGAGGTCATCGGGACTGCCGTCGAGCGCTTTGAAGTCGGCCGATGCGAGCGCCAGTTGATCCACCGCATGCCACTGCAACCCATCAGGCAGCGGTGTATTGGGCAAGGCGTGGGACTGGCCGAGTACATGACGCACCTGGGCGCTGCGCAGCACGCGGTCGCGGCGGGCGGCCGGGGCGTTGCTATCGAGTGGCAGGTAGGCGGCCCCGGCGAGCAATACACCATAGGCCGCCACGACCTGGTCGAGGCCTTTGGGCATGAGGATCGCCACCGGCTCCTGGGCG
>NZ_ATLN01000053.1:0-40985 GCF_000416195.1 Pseudomonas sp. CFII68 | reverse complement strand
CGCCCCACAAACCGGGCATTGAGGTTGCGATGCGCTGGGTCTGTATTCTCTTCCCGCAATTGGCGCTGGACGCCGCGCTGCGTCAGCGCCCCGATCCCGAGCAGCCCCTGGCATTGCTGACCGGTCCGGCCCAGCGTCGGGTGCTGCAAGCGGTGAATGCGCCGGCACGAGCCCTGGGCTTGCGCCCCGGCCAGACCATGACCGCCGCCCAGGCCTTGAGCAAAGGCTTTGCCACCGCCGAATACGACGCGGCGCAGATCGAATATTGGCAACAGTTCCTGGCAGCCTGGGCCTACCGTTTCAGCTCCCAGGTCAGCGTGCATTACCCGCGTACGCTGCTGTTCGAGATCGAGTCGAGCCTGGGCCTGTTTGGCCCCTGGCCGGTGTTCGAGGCGCGCTTGCGGGCCGAGCTGACCGAGCTGGGCTTTCGCCATCGCATCGTCGCCGCTCCCAATCCGGTGGCGGCGCGGGTGTTGGCCAATGCCTACGACGCCCTGGTGGTGCCCGACGCCGAGACTTTGCAGCAATGCCTGGGAGACATGCCCGTGGAGCGGATCGGCCTGGAACCCGAGGTCGCCACGGCGCTGTCGCGCATGGGCCTACGCCGCCTGAGCCAGGTCCAGGCCTTGCCCCGGCAGACCCTGGCTCGGCGCTTCGAGGCCCAGGTGCTCAAGCACCTCGACGCGCTGACGGGCAGTCGCACCCTGGCGCTGTCGTTCTACCTGCCGCCAGACCGTTTCGATGTACGCATCGAACTCAACTACGACGTTCAGTCCCATCAGGCGCTGCTGTTTCCGTTGCGCCGGCTGACCGGTGACTTGTCGGCCTTCCTGTGCGGACGCGACAGCGGCGTGCAGCGTTTCGACCTGCACCTGGAGCACGCCGGGTTGCCGGATACCGTGATCAAGGTCGGCCTGCTCAGCGCCGAACGGGACCCAGCGATGCTCTTCGAACTGGCCCGCGGTCGCTTGGAACAGGTGCAGGTCGCGGCCCCGGTGCGGGGTTTTCGTTTGTGTGCCGAGGACCTGCCGAGTTTCGTGCCCCAGCGCCTGGAGCTGTTCGACGAGCGCCCGCAACAGTCCTTGCCTTGGGAGCAACTGCGCGAACGGCTGCGGGCGCGGCTGGGGGATGACGCGGTGCAGGGCCTGGGGTTTCGCGATGACCATCGACCTGAATGCGCCTGGCAAATGACGCCCCAACCCCGGCCCCAGGCCGGCCCGGTGCGCGCTGGCGTGCAGCGTCCCGGCTGGTTGCTGAATGAGGCCCAGGTACTGCAGGACAGCCAGGCGCGAGTCCTCATGGGCCCGGAGCGCATCGAGACCGGCTGGTGGGACGGTGCCGACGTACGCCGCGACTACTACCTGATCGAAACCCGCAGCGGACAACGTGGCTGGGCCTATCGAACGGTGGGCGAGGGCGGGCCGTTGTGGCTGCAGGGTTGGTTCGCATGAGCGTTGAGTATGCCGAGCTGCATTGCCTGTCGAACTTCAGCTTCCAGCGCGGCGCCTCCAGTGCCCTGGAGCTGTGTCGTCGGGCCAGGCAAGAGGGCTACCAGGCCCTGGCGATCACCGACGAATGCACCTTGGCCGGAATCGTCCGGGCCTGGCAGGCGGCCAAGGAACTGGAGCTGCAACTGATCGTCGGCAGCGAAATCCAGGTCGAGAACGGCCCGAAACTGGTGTTGCTGGTGGAAGACCTGGAAGGCTATCAAGCCTTGTGCCGGCTGATCACCCGCGCCCGGCGTCGCAGCGAGAAGGGCTACTATCGCATCGTGCGAGAGGATTTCGACCAGCCCTTGCCGGGGCTGCTGGCGTTGTGGATAGCCGAGGGCAACGACGCTGAGGAACACGGGCGTTGGCTCCAGCCGATCTTTGCCGGGCGCCTGTGGCTGGCGGTCCAGTTGCATTGTGGGCAGGACGACCGCCGCCGGTTGGCAGACTCGTTGGCGCTGGCCGAGCGCTTGAATCTTCCCGCCGTGGCCAGTGGCGATGTGCACATGCACGTGCGTGGTCGTCGTGCCTTGCAGGACACCATGACCGCCATCCGTCACCACGTTACAGTGGCCGAGGCTGGCCAGCGCCTGCACCCCAACGGCGAGCGCCACTTGCGCAGCCGCAAGGATCTGGCCGATCTCTACCCGCGGGCCTTGCTCGACGAAACCCTGAACATCGCCCGGCGCTGCACCTTCGATCTTGGCCAACTGCGTTACCAATACCCCCGCGAGCTGGTGCCCGAGGGGCATGATCCGGCGTCCTGGCTGCGGGAACTGACCGAGCGTGGCATGCGCGAGCGGTGGAAGGCTGGCGTGACAGACAAAGTGCGGGCACAGATCGACAAGGAACTGAGCCTGATCGCCGAGTTGGGTTATGACAGCTATTTCCTCACCGTACAGGACATCGTCAGCTTCGCCCGCAGCCGCCATATCCTTTGCCAGGGGCGCGGTTCGGCGGCCAACTCGGCGGTGTGCTACGCCTTGGGCATCACCGAAATCGACCCCAGCCTTACCAGCCTGCTGTTCGAACGCTTCCTGTCCCGGGAGCGCAACGAGCCGCCGGACATCGACGTCGACTTTGAACATGAGCGTCGCGAGGAAGTGCTGCAGTACGTGTTCCAGCGCTATGGCCGTCATCGTGCGGCATTGACGGCGGTGGTCAGCAGTTACCACGGCGCCGGGGCGGTGCGCGATGTGGCCAAGGCCCTGGGCCTGCCGCCGGACCAGATCAACGCCCTGGCCGATTGCTGTGGCCGCTGGAGCGACGAGGCGCCGCCAGTGGAGCGCTTGCGTGAAGGCGGCTTCGACCCGGACAGCCCGGTGTTGCGCCGGGTCCTGAGCCTGACCCGGCAATTGATCGGTTTTCCCCGGCATTTGTCCCAGCACCCTGGCGGCTTCGTGATTTCCGAGCAGCCCCTGGACACCCTGGTGCCGGTGGAAAACGCCGCCATGGCCGAACGCACCATCATCCAGTGGGACAAGGACGACCTGGACGCGGTCGGGTTACTCAAGGTGGACATCCTGGCCCTGGGCATGCTCAGTGCGATTCGTCGCTGTTTCGATTTGATCGAGCACTACCGGGGCCAGCGCTACGCCCTGGCGTCGCTGCCCAAGGATGATCGGGCGACCTACGAAATGATCAGCCGCGCCGACACCATCGGTGTGTTCCAGATCGAGTCCCGGGCGCAGATGTCGATGTTGCCTCGGCTGAGACCCAAGACCTTCTACGATTTGGTCATCGAAGTGGCGATCGTGCGACCCGGGCCAATCCAGGGTGGGATGGTGCATCCGTACCTGCGGCGCAGAAACAAAGAAGAGGCGGTGACTTATCCCTCTGAAGCGTTGAAGGAAGTGCTCAACCGCACCCTGGGTGTTCCCTTGTTCCAGGAGCAGGTCATGCAGATCGCCATCGTCGCGGCCGATTACACCCCGGGTGAAGCAGACCAATTGCGTCGCTCCATGGCTGCCTGGAAACGTCACGGTGGGTTGGAACCCCATCGGGAACGCCTGGCGCAAGGGATGAAGAAAAACGGCTACACCGCTGAGTTTGCCGCGCAAATCTTCGAACAGATCAAAGGCTTCGGCAATTACGGTTTCCCGGAATCCCACGCCGCCAGTTTCGCCTTGCTGACCTACGCCAGCAGTTGGCTCAAATGCCACGAACCGGCGGCGTTCGCCTGTGCCCTGATCAACAGTTGGCCCATGGGGTTCTACAGCCCGGACCAGATCCTCCAGGATGCCCGCCGGCATCAACTGTCGATCCGTCCGGTGGACGTGCGCGCCAGCGATTGGGATTGCAGCCTCGAGCCCATGGACGGTCGGCAACCGGCGATCCGCATGGGGCTGCGCATGGTCAAGGGCTTTCGCGAAGAGGATGCCCGCCGTATCGAAGCGGCCCGCCGGCATCGGCCCTTCAGCGACGTGGCTGACTTGGGCGAGCGCGCGCAACTCGATGCCCGGGCCCAGGCGCAACTGGCCGATGCCGGTGCCTTGCAGGGCTTGGCCGGTGATCGCCATCGTGCCCGCTGGGAGGTGGCCGGGGTGCAGAAGCAACTGGGCTTGTTCGCTGGTTTGCCCTGCCAGGAGGAACCGCCTGTGGCCCTGCCAAAACCCACGCTGGGGGAAAACCTGTTTGCCGATTACACCACGCTCGGCACGACACTGGGCCCTCATCCGCTGGCCCTGCTGCGTCCCGAACTGCGCGCCCGGCGCTGCCGCAGTTCACGGGAGTTGCAGGATGTGGAGCATGGCCGCAACGTCAGCGTCGCCGGGCTGGTCACCGGCCGCCAACGCCCGGGCACGGCCAGTGGCGTGACCTTTGTCACCCTGGAAGATGAATTCGGCAACCTCAACGTGGTGGTCTGGCGCGACCTGGCCGAGCGCCAGCGCAAGACCCTGGTGGGCTCGCAGTTGCTCAAGGTCGACGGGCGCTGGGAAAGCGTCGGCGAGGTCCGCCACCTGATCGCCGGGCGCCTGAGCGACCTGACCGAGTTGTTGGCGGGCATCCAGGTGCAGAGCCGTGATTTCCGCTGAATCCGCACGTTGTTTTAGGCTGGAGACACGATTTCTGCGGCAACGGAATTACGTGGCGAGGGGATTTATCCCCGCTGGGTTGCGAAGCAACCCCATGATTCATCAGCCACTGTGATGTGTCAGACAGGACGCAGGGGGTTGCTGCGCAACCCAGCGGGGATAAATCCCCTCGCCACAGATATTTACTTTTGCCACAGGAATCATGTCCTCGATCCAAACAGCACCCTCACATGAAACCAAACGCCAACCCAGCGCTCGAAGCTCTGATCGCAAGGGATTTGTGTATGCCGACTCCCAGCAGGCATTTTGAGGTTCAGAATCGACCATGCAGTTTCTATCCCAGAATCACGGGTGCCCTGGATGGGGCGGTGAAATGGCCGGGCGTATCCGGGCGTTCGATTGGAGCCGGACCGAGTTGGGCGCCATCGAGCACTGGTCCGCCAGCCTGCGCAGCGCCGTTCAGTTGTTGCTGGCTTCGCCCCTGCCGATGGTGATGTTGTGGGGCCGCCAGGGCTTCATGATCTACAACGATGCCTATGCCGAGTTCGCCGGTGGCCGCCATCCTTACCTGCTGGGGTGCGCGGTGGAGTTGGGCTGGCCGGAGGTCGCCGAATTCAATCGGCATGTGCTGGACGTCTGCCTGGCCGGCGGCACCTTGTCCTACCGCAGCAAAGAGTTGGTCCTGCTGCGCGATGGCAAGCCTGAAGATGTGTGGATGGACCTCTATTACAGCCCGGTGCCCGATGACGACCAGTCCCCGGCGGGCGTGCTGGCGATTGTGGTGGAAACCACCGAGCTCGTGTTGACCGAGCGTGCCCGGCAAGAGGCCGAACGCAGTTACCGAGCCGTCAATGAACGCATCCAGTTGGCCCTCTCGGCCGGACCATTGCTGGGATCGTTCGTCTGGGACATCCAAGCCGACACGCTGTCGGGCGATGAGCGTTTCGCCCGTACCTTCAACTACCCGCCAGACTGTTCGCTGGACGCACTGCCCATCGAAATCGCCCGCCAGCGCATCCACGCGGATGACCTTGAAGAGGTCAACCAGCGGATCGAACTGACCGTGCGTACGGGCATCCCCTACAGCGCTGAATATCGGGTGCGCCGCATAGGCGGTGATGACCTGTGGGTGCTGGCCAGCGGTCGCTGCGAATTCGATGCCACGGGCAAGCCCCTGCGTTTTCCAGGTGTGCTGATTGACATCAATGAACGCAAGACAGCCGAAGCTTCGCTGCTCAAATTCACCCGCGACCTGGAACAGCGGGTCGCCGACGAGGTGCAGGCGCGACTGGCGGCAGAAGAACAGTTGCGTCAATCGCAAAAGCTCGAGGCCATTGGCGGTCTCACGGGTGGCGTGGCCCATGACTTCAACAACCTGCTGCAAGTGATTGCCGGCAACCTGCACTTGCTGGCCCGCCACGAGCGGGACAACGTCAACGTGCAACGGCGGGTCAGTGCCTCCATCGAAGCCGTGGAGCGGGGGGCCAAGTTGTCATCGCAACTGCTGGCTTTTGCCCGGCGCCAGCCATTGTCACCGGCGGTCTACAACCCACGACGCATCTACGAGGGTATGGGTGAGCTGCTGCAACGGGCCTTGGGTGAAACCATCCAGATTGAAGTGAGCCTGCCCCAGGAACCCTGGTGCATCCACGTCGATCGCAATCAATTGGAAAACGCCCTGTTGAACCTGGCGATCAATGCCCGCGATGCCATGGGCGGCGAGGGCATCATCCGCCTGATCGGGGAGAACATCGGGCTCGATAAAACGTTCTGTGCCGGCAAGGGGATCTCGGCCGGCGACTATGTCCGGCTGTCGGTGATCGACTGCGGTGCCGGCATGCCGCCCGAGATCCTGAAGCAGGTGTTCGAACCGTTTTTCACCACCAAGACCGATGGCCAGGGCACTGGGCTTGGATTGAGCATGGTGTTCGGGTTCGTCAAGCAGAGTGGCGGCCATATCGAGATCTCCAGCGACCTGGGCGAGGGCACGCGGGTACGGATGTATTTTCCTCGAAGCCTTGCGCCCGAAGCGGGCGAAACCGAGCAACACGACGCGCTTCAGTCCGGCCGGCAAGAGACGATCCTGGTGGTGGAGGACAACGACGAGGTGCGCAGCGCGTCGGTGGAACTACTGGAGCAGTCTGGCTATCGGACCCTCACGGCCGCCAACGGCGATGAGGCGATGAGGCTGCTGCTGGAAGGCATCTCGGTGGACCTGATCTTCACCGACGTCGTCATGCCCGGCCTGATCAAGAGTTCCGACCTCGCCGCCTGGGCCAAGGTGCAGAACCCACCGGTCCCGGTGCTGTTCACCTCGGGGCACACCCGGGACATCATCTCCCGCAACCATCAGTTGAGCCCCGATACCCATTTGTTGAGCAAACCCTACGGCCCGGACGCGCTGACCCGGATGGTGAGGAGTGTGCTGGGCGGCTGATCGCGGCACTGCAAACAAATGGAACCGATGCCGTCGCGTCACTTTCGAATGTTCGAGACCGGTCATCCATCCGGCCCTGCCATGAACGAGGTGCCTATGAACGACGATCCCGCAACCACCCAACCACTGCGCCCTGCCGGAACGGACCAGGCCCAGAGCGCCGCCACGGAGGTCGATCAGAAGAATCGTCATAGGGACAATGACAACACCTTCAGCCCCGGCTTCAAGCCTGAACCGGATCGGCCGAAATCTGGCGAGGATACTGACGCTGATATCGACACCGATGGTGGCTAGCCCATGACGGATGTGCGACACCGATTCATTGTGGGAGCGAGCTTACTCGCGATGACTGTGGCAAATTCGATATCCCTGTGACTGGACCACCGCTATCGCGAGCAAGCTCGCTCCCACAGGGAGGGCTTCGAAAAAACGGCGCTTCCCTTCCAACGGAGGCGCCGGGCTTTTTTCGTGCCTCGCTCTACTTGCTTGGATGCGCAGCCTGAAGTTTCTTGGCGGCTTCCAGGTGATGTTGCAGTTCCGGCAGCATCTTCTGGGCGAACGCCTTGAGTTCGGTATTGCCAGCCTTCTTGTCGTCGGTAACGGTTTCGGCTTCTTTCTTGAACAGGGCGATGGTTTCTTCGTGGGCCTTGACCTGGTTGTTGGCGTAGGCCGCATCAAAAGACTCATCGCGCACGTCGAGAATCTTCGCCTTGGCTTTTTTCATCAACGTGGTGTCGTCGGGTACTTCGATGTCATGTTTTTGCGCCAGGGCTTTCAGCTCTTCGTTGGCCTTGGTGTGGTCGGTGATCATCTTGTTGGCGAATTCCTTGATGTCCGCCGATTGGCTTTTTTCCAAGGCCAGTTTGCTGGTCTCGATTTCTGCAATGCCACCGGCCGCCGCGTTGTCGACAAAGTCGTTGGAAGTCGCGGCCCATGCCATGCCCATGCTGGTACTCAGGGCAACTGCCAGGCCGAGTTGACGCAGGGTGAATCTGTCCATAGGTAAGTCTCCACACACGTTGAACGAGCGATTCTTGTCGTCTCTGCTCAATGGAGGGCGAGGCACCGGCAAAGGTTTGATCGCCAAGCGATCCGGTACGACGAACGGTCACCGCTGGTCGGATTGGCGGTCGACAGAACCCTGTCGAGGAGGCCATCCTGATAATCGACGGGCGCCGCAAGGGCGTCTGCCACCGACCCATCGAAGGAGGTGTTCCATGCCGGTGTCCCACGATTTGTGCCAGGATCTCAAATGCACAAAAGACCACATCCAGCAAAAACGCAGCGAGAATCCAAGGCTCGACTCGTTACTTCAAAAATACTCCCAACTTGATGCCGAGGTGGTCGAAGCCGAGAAACCGTCCTCCGGCGCGTTGTCCGACGATGCTTTGGAGACGCTCAAGAAGAAGCGATTACTGGTCAAGGACGAGATCGTGGCCCACATGCAGAGGTAGTGCGAAGGGCTTTTGTGGCCAGAGATTGCTCCCGCTGGGCCGTAGGAGCTGTGTAGGAGCTGTCGAGTGCAACGAGGCTGCGATCTTTTCCCTGCCACTTGAACCTCAAGCGAAAGATCAAAAGATCGCAGGCTTCGCCAGCTCCTACAACGCGGGAGCAAGCTCTGGCCACGACGGCCCCTCATGCCTTGCCTCCCAACCTGTCAGGTCAATGGATCCCAGCGCTGCGACCAGTCGCTGCCGGTCTTGACGATCTCTCGCAACACCTCGAACGCCTGCTGCAACGCCGCTGAATCCCGATCGCGGGAGTAGACCAGGTAGGTGGGGTAGTTGAATTCCGGTGCCTTGGGCACCCGTTCCAGGATGCCGCTGTCCAGGTAGCTCTGCACGACCCGGGTGCGGAAGTAGCCGCTGCCGCCGTTTTCCAGGATGTACTGCAGGGCCAGGGGGCCGAGGTTGAAGGTCACGGCGGCCTTGGCCTTGTCTGGTAGCGCGGTGTCGTGTTGGCGCCGGAAGTCAGCACTCCAATCGATGTACACGTAGGGCTCGGGACGGGCGGCCAGGCGTACCAGGATGAGCTTTTCTTCCAGCAGCTGTTCTACCTGCAGCCGCGGCCAGTATTCGGGTTGATACACCACCGCCGCGTCCAGCAGACCCAGCTCCAGCTGTTGCAGCAGTTTCTCGCCGTCGCGGATGTCCATGCGCAGGGCATGGCCGGGAATCTTCTGGCGCAGTCCGCCGGCCCAGGCGAGCATCAACGGATTGCACAGGCTGACCTCGCCCCCCAGGTGCAAGACGTTGCGATAGCCCTCGGGCAGTGGCAGGTCCCGACGGGCTGCTTCCCAGGTCTGCACGAGCTGGTTGGCGTAGACCACAAACGCCTCGCCGTCGCTGGTCAAGCGCGCGCCGGCACGGTTGCGTACGAACAGCGCGCAGCCAAGCTGGCTTTCGAGCTTCTGGACCCGGGCGGTGATCGCCGTCTGGGTCACGTGCAGCTTTTCGGCCGCAGCAGCGAGGCTGCCGTGGCGGACGATTTCCAGGAAGGTGCGAGCGAGGTCGATGTCCATGTTCAGGCCGATACGGGGAAGCGGGCATTGTAAGAGCTGACGCGCCTCCCCGATACCTGCGAACCGCAGATCCCTTGTGGGAGCGAGCCTGCTCGCGATAGCGGCGGGGCAGCCAGCGAAGATACTTGAGGCAAAAACACGAATCCCGCCACGGGGGCGGGATTCGTTTGCAATCAAAGGCCCGCGAAGAACGCGAGCGCAGTCTCAGCCTGGGAACAGCTCGGACAGTTTCATGGCCAGCATCATGTCGCCTTCGGTGCGCAGCTTGCCGCCCATGAACGCTTGCATGCCGTCGGTGCTGCCGTCGACGATGCCCTGCAGGGTATCGCCGTCCATCACCAGGGTCACCTGGGCGTCCGGGTTCTCACCTTCCTGCAGTTCGCAGGTGCTGTCCTTGACGATCAGCGAGAAATTCTTGGTATCGTCGATGCGGAAACCGAATACCAGGTCCAGGCCGGCAGCGGCGGCTGGGTTGAACTTGGCTTTCATGGCTTGTACGGCGTCGGCTACGGAGGTCATGGTTTCGATCCTTATTTGGGTGGTACAGCAAGGGTCTACAGTAATCCGGACTCAGCGAAAGGTGATGAGGTCCGGGGCCTTCAGCAGTTGCAGGTGGGCATGGCTGTTGAAGGAAGCCAGGGCCACCTCGCGACCCCTGAATTTCAGGTGGTTGAGCGAGGTGTTGACGATTTGCCAGTTCAGTTCGAAGGCCTGTCGGGCCGGTATCTGGGTGATCAGGTGGAGCAGGGCGGTGATGGTGCCGCCGGAGGTGAATACGGCGATTTTATGGGTGTTGTCGGCTTGCTCCAGGATGCGGTGCAGGCCCGCCTGGACCCGCTCGACGAAACCCAGCCAGCTTTCCAGGCCCGGCGGGTCATACTGGCCGCTGAGCCAGCGTTCGACGATCAGTGCGAAGATGCGCTGGAACTCGGCGCGGTTCTGCGCAGCGTTGCGCAGGATATGCAGCGCCTCGGGCTCCTGGGGGAGCATGTCCGGCAGCAGGGCGCGAATGACCGCGTCGGCATCGAACTCGTTGAACGCGGCGTCGATTTCCAGCCCGGGAACCGGTAACCCGGCGGCGGACATCTGGCCCAGTGCGCCGATGGCGGTATCCTGTTGGCGACGCAGGTCACCCGAGAGGCAGCGATCGAATACGACACCGAGCTCCGCCAGGTGGCCGCCGAGCACTTGCGCCTGGCGCACGCCATTGGGTGAAAGGACATCGTAGTCGTCCGCACCAAAGGAGGCCTGGCCATGTCGAATCAGATAGATACTGCCCACGTCCGCGTCATCCCGGTACGTTGAAGGTTTGGCGAGGTTATGGGGATGGCGGTGAGCTGTCAATGAAAAAACATACGCTTGTTTGAAATGCCCGTTGCAGCCTTGTCCTGCCTCGCTCGCCTCAAGGTAACCACAGGTTTCATGACTGGCCGCGACGCAGTCGCATGGGTATGCTGGAGCCGTTACGCGCCTGCGTTCAGTGGCGCATCGCATTTAAGGAGTTGCTGTGGAGTTTTTCATCGAGTACGCCGGTTTCCTGGCCAAGACCGTGACGTTGGTGATCGCCATCCTGGTGGTGCTGGCCAGTTTTGCGGCGCTGCGCAGCAAGGGGCGGCGCAAGTCGACCGGCCAGTTGCAGGTGAGCAAACTCAACGATTTCTACAAGGGACTGCGTGAGCGCCTGGAGCAGACGCTGCTGGACAAGGATCAGCTCAAGGCGCTGCGCAAGGCCGAGGGCAAGGCTGAAAAGGCCGGGAAGAAAAACAAGGACAAGCCGGCGGCCAAGCCCCGGGTGTTCGTGCTGGATTTCGACGGTGACATCAAGGCCTCGGCCACCGAGAGCCTGCGTCATGAAATCACCGCGCTGCTGACCCTGGCGACGCCGAAGGATGAAGTGGTGCTGCGCCTGGAAAGTGGCGGCGGCATGGTCCACAGCTACGGCCTGGCCTCGTCGCAACTGGCGCGGATCCGTCAGGCCGGCGTGCCGTTGACGGTCTGCATCGACAAGGTCGCGGCCAGCGGCGGCTACATGATGGCGTGCATTGGCGAGAAGATTATCAGCGCTCCTTTTGCGATTCTGGGCTCCATCGGCGTCGTCGCGCAATTGCCCAACGTCAACCGTCTGCTGAAGAAACATGACATCGATTTCGAAGTGTTGACGGCCGGGGAATACAAACGCACGTTGACGGTGTTCGGCGAAAATACCGAGAAGGGCCGGGAGAAATTCCAGGAAGACCTGGACATCACCCATGAGCTGTTCAAGAACTTCGTGTCCAACTACCGCCCGCAACTGGCCATCGATGAAGTGGCGACCGGTGAAGTCTGGCTGGGGGTCGCGGCGCAGGGCAAGGGCTTGGTGGACGAGCTGAAAACCAGCGATGAATACCTGGCCGAGCGGGCCAAGGGTGCCGAGCTGTACCACCTGCACTACGCCGAACGCAAAAGCCTGCAGGAACGCATCGGCATGGCGGCCAGCGGTTCGGTGGATCGCGTTCTGCTCAGTTGGTGGAGCCGCCTGACCCAGCAGCGGTTCTGGTAACTCGGGGGTAGGGGCTCTCAGCGTTGAGTCCCATCGCCAATTCCCTGTGGGAGCGGGCTTGCTCGCGAAGGCGGCGGCACATCCAACATCCTCTGTTCAGACACACCGCTTTCGCGAGCAAGCCCGCTCCCACAGTGATTCCGAGGTGGCTGGGCATCGATCACTCACCCTCAAAAAAGCCCTGAACCGGTATCCCCGGCTCAGGGCTTTTTCATGGCGCTGTTTCAGCGACGACGGAACAACGGCAGCGGTTCGTCAGTGGCAGCCTGGTAGGTCACCGAGAAGTCCTTGAGGCTTTCGAGGGCTTCGTAGGGGTCTTTGTCGGCACGCAAGGCGAAGGCGTCGAAGCCGCAGCGGCGCATGTAGAACAGCTGGTCGCGCAGCACGTCGCCAATCGCCCGCAATTCACCCTTGAAACCATAGCGGTCACGCAGCAGGCGAGCGTTGGAGTAGCTGCGCCCGTCGGTGAAGGCCGGGAAGTTCAAGGCGATGACCTGCAACTGGTTGGCGTCCTCGCCGATTTCCTCGGCTTCCTCGTCGGCGTCCAGCCACACGCCCAGGCCGCCGTCGCGGGCCTTGAGGGCGTGGGCATGATCGCGCCACAGGGCCAGGGGCACGATCAGGTCGTCACAGTTGGAGATGCCGTCGAAGGTCGCGTCCTTGGGCAGCAGGTGCCAGGTTTCGTCGATGACCTCGTTGTTCTTAATGATTCGCTGCATAGACGCGTTCCTTGAAGAGGTCGATGCCAATACGTTGGTAAGTGTCGATGAAGCGCTCGTCTTCGGTACGTTGTTCGATGTACACGTCGATCAGCTTCTCGATCACGTCAGGCATGTCGTCCTGGGCAAACGACGGGCCGAGGATCTTGCCCAGGCTGGCGTCGCGGCTACCGCTGCCGCCCAGGGAGACCTGGTAGAACTCTTCGCCTTTCTTGTCCACGCCCAGGATGCCGATGTGGCCGACGTGGTGGTGACCACAGGCGTTCATGCAACCGGAAATGTTCAGGTCCAGCTCGCCGATGTCGAACAGGTAGTCCAGGTCGTCGAAACGACGCTGGATCGATTCGGCGATAGGGATCGACTTGGCGTTGGCCAGCGAGCAGAAGTCGCCGCCCGGGCAGCAGATCATGTCGGTCAGCAGGCCGATGTTCGGGGTGGCGAAACCTTGCTCGCGCAGCTCGCCCCACAGGGTGAACAACTGGCTCTGTTCAACGTCTGCCAGGATGATGTTCTGCTCGTGGGAAGTGCGTAGCTGGCCGAAGCTGTAGCGCTCGGCCAGGTCGGCCACGGCGTCCAGTTGCTTGTCGGTGATGTCGCCGGGCGCGACGCCGGTCGGCTTCAGGGACAGGGTCACCGCGACATAACCCGGCTTCTTGTGGGCCAGGGTATTGCGGGTGCGCCAGCGGGCGAAGCCCGGGTGTTCCTTGTCGAGGGCTGCCAGTTCGGCGTCCTGATTGCCCAGCGCCTTGTATTGCGGGTCGACAAAGTGCTTGGCGACGCGATGCACTTCGGCTTCGGTCAGGGTGGTCTGGCCGCCACGCAGGTGAGCCATCTCGGCGTCGACCTTCTCGGCGAACACTTCAGGCGTCAGGGCCTTGACCAGGATCTTGATCCGCGCCTTGTATTTGTTGTCGCGACGGCCGTAGCGGTTGTATACCCGCAGGATGGCGTCGAGGTAGCTCAGCAGGTCCTGCCACGGCAGGAACTCGTTGATGAACGCGCCGACCACCGGCGTACGTCCCAGGCCACCGCCCACCAGCACACGGAAGCCCAGCTCGCCGGCCGCGTTGTAGACCGTCTCCAGGCCGATGTCGTGGACTTCGATGGCCGCACGGTCCGAGGTCGAGCCGTTGATGGCGATCTTGAACTTGCGTGGCAGGTAGGCGAATTCCGGGTGGAAAGTCGTCCACTGGCGGACGATCTCGCACCATGGGCGCGGGTCGATCAGCTCGTCGGCTGCGACACCGGCGAACTGGTCGGTGGTGACGTTGCGCAGGCAGTTGCCGCTGGTCTGGATCGCGTGCATCTGCACGGTGGCCAGTTCGGCGAGAATCTCGGGCACATCTTCCAGGGCTGGCCAGTTGTACTGGACGTTCTGCCGGGTACTGATGTGGGCGTAGCCCTTGTCGTAGTCGCGGGCAATTTTCGCCAGCTTGCGCACCTGGCGCGAGGTCAGTTGGCCATAAGGCACAGCCACGCGCAGCATCGGGGCGAAGCGCTGGATATACAAGCCATTCTGCAAGCGCAGAGGGCGGAATTCTTCTTCGCTCAGCTCGCCTGCCAGATAGCGTCGGGTCTGATCACGGAACTGCTTGACGCGGTCCTCGATGATCCGCTGATCGTACTCGTCATATACGTACATATAAGTCTCGGTCTCAGGCTTGGGCCGATCAGAAACAGCTGCATGTTGGCTCGCTGGAATCGGGTTCTGCCTCGGCAATTCTGCGCGCACGGCCGCGCACTCCTAGAGGAGCCGGTGCAAGATACCTGTTTTGAGTTATGCGCAAAAGTGATGTTTGAGTATATGTAAAGAACCAAATCGACTAATGAGATTGATTATTGCCTAACCCACATTTGTCGTGCGGGCAATCATCGTCTTAACTGTGGTCGAGTCCCTATGCAATCACCTACAAAACCGACAAGAGGCGATGCAATGAGCAATCCGACCAAAGCAAGGAAAAGCGACAGTTCTGTTGATGCCTGGGCCATTTTGTTCCTGATTATCCTGGTGGTGGGCACCGCAGTGTTCTGGGTCAGCCATCAATAGGTTCGAGCCGTTGCCGGCCACATGAAGGTCTCGCGTTCATGTGCCGGTTCGCCACCCGGGTCGTTATACTGGGTGGCGTATTACTTGGGGCGGGCGGGATGTCGAAGTTTATCTGCAGGCTATTGGGGCTGTTATGCCTGTCATTCTGGACGCAGGCCCAAGCCGCCCATGTGGTTTCTTCTTCCGAGGCGTTGCCTGGCAGTTCGACTGCTCCTTCGGTCGTGTTCCTGAACCCGGGCCACTCCACCGAACCCTTCTGGGTCAGCTACACCGAATTCATGCAAGCGGCGGCAAGCAAGCTGGGCTTGCGGCTGCGCGTGGAGTATGCCGGGCGCGATCCCCAACTGATGATTCGCCTGGCGCGCGAGGCCGTCACGGCGAAGGACCGTCCGGACTACCTGGTGTTGGTCAACGATCAATATGTCGCCCCGCGGATCCTGCAATTGGCGCAGGGCAGTGGGGTCAAGCTGTTCCTGGTGAACAACACGTTGACCAGCGATCAGACTCGCCTGCTGACAGAGAACGGTGCCGCACCTCCCGAGTTGCTCGGCAGCCTGGTGCCCAATGATGAGCGCAGCGGTTACCTGATGCTCAAGGAACTGTTGCGCCAATACGGACCGCTGGCACCTGGGCAGACCCTCGACTTGCTGGCTTTTTCCGGGAAGAAACTCACCCCTTCGGCGCAACTGCGCGAGAAGGGCCTGCTCCGGGCGCTGGCCGAGCACCCGCAAGTGCACCTGCGCCAGTTGGTCTATGGCGAGTGGAATCGCGAACGGGCTCATGAGCAGGCGAGCCAGTTGGTCAAGCGCTATCCGCAGACCGCGCTGGTCTGGTCGGCCAACGATGAAATGGCCCTGGGTGCCATGCAGGCGTTCGAGGCGGCGGGTCGCCAACCGGGCAAGGATGTGTTGTTCAGCGCCATGAACAGCTCCAGGGCGGCGCTCCAGGCCCGTATCGACGGGCGCTTGAGCGTGCTGTTCACCGGGCACTTCAGCTTGGGAGGGTGGGCCATGGTGCTGCTCCATGATCACGCCCGAGGCGTCGACCTCGCGCGTCATGGCGGTTACAACCAGCAGATCGACCTGATGCAATCGCTCGATCCGGCCCGCGCCCGCGCGTGGTTGAACATGAATCCCGCCAAGGACTATCGCCTGGACTTCAAGCGCTTCAGCCTGGTGTCTCACCCGGATGGCGAGCGCTATGCCTTTTCGCTCGATGCCCTGGGGCGGCGCTAGAGCGACTCAGATCGAGACGGGCGGTATGGCTGTTTCGTTTCGCAAGAGGCCCGGTTCCATATTTGCAGATCCGTTCTATACGCCCGCAAAGTACAACACCAGATTGACGATCCCATACAACGTCAACCCGAAAATCACCGTAAACAGGATGCCCAGCAGAATAAAGTGACTCGGCTTGCCGTGGGTGAAGTCGCGGGCGCGGTTTTTTCCGCTTTGCACGCCAAGGGCCGCCGCTCCCACGCTGTGGAGCATTTGCCAGAGGGTGGGCGCCTTATTTTCGCTTGGTTCGTCCATGATGCTCTCCATACACAAGGTCGTATGTGGAGAGCATAGCCAATCTCTGCAGGCTTAAATCCCTCATTACACAGTTTCCCATCGACCTATAACTATGTACCGCCCATGCGGTTCGCTAAACGGGTCTGCTGTCGCTTCATTCAAAGGAGCGATGTATGTCACCCAATTCCACACAGTCCCCGGAAAAAATACAGCCAAAGCCACGGGCCACGGAGAGTCTGCACGCGGACTTCCTGGAAGCCGCCATGCCGGCATGGCTCATCGAGGCTTCGACGCAACGCAGGCAGGCGATGAAGCAAGTCGGAACGCAGATGCCGGCCTGGTACGCGAACGCTTCGCCAGAGCAGCGCAAGGTCGTGGATGCCTGTTTTAAGGAAAGTCTTGCGGCACAGAATCAACTGGATAAAACCATGTCCTCATTCCAGGACATCGATACCTTTGCCAGGCCGCTGTTGGTTCAGGCACTGAAAGATCAATTCAAGATAGAGCTGGATGTCGACAAGACCTTGTTGTGCCTTAGACGAGCCACGGAAATGGGTGTGTTCAGGATAGAAATTGGTACGTTTGAGTTGTTGAAGCTGCCTATGCTGCAGGCCGCGCTGCACAACTTCGAAAGTTGGGAATGCGATCACGATGCCTACCACCATAGCTCTGGATTTGTCAGGGAAACGGGAACCCCTGACGCATACGCACCCGTGGCTCTGAGCCTGTCGGTAAGCCAATTCCTCACCCTGTGCCGTACCCTAGATATCGGTACCAAGTACCAGGCTTACCTCAAGTCGTTTTTTTACCCGGCTGACGCGGCGATCGAAACGACTTTGCGCCAGCACTTCATTGCCAGCCAGAAAACCGCGATGAGGGCCGCCGCCGAACAAGCGCTGCTGGCAAAGGATATCGAGCCCGGAGATCACGCGATGATTCTTTCGGTCATCGAGGGGGAGAACAACCCTTGGCTGGGCAAAAAACCGGTCTGGTTCGAAGACATGACCGTTATGAAGCAACGGCTGGTGGGCTGTGTTGCGTTCACGATTTGTGAAATGCATCGCTACAGCGATGAAACGATTCTCTACGTGCCTCATGACCCCGAACATCCGCTGAAGCGTTACAACGGCGATCAACTGAAAACACGCATCAAACAATTGCTTACCACGCCCGATACTGGGCAATCTCAAGACATCGGCCCCACGCCTTATCAACGTTTTTTCAGTCAGTTCGTGCCGTACGATATGCGGCCTTATTTCTTCAGTCAGTTTGTCCAGGAAGCGGCCCATTCACTAGGCGATACAGTGATTTCTATAGGCGAAACCATCAGCGATTCGCCATGGATGATTTTCATCGAGTCCACTAATCCAGCCTATAGCCTGACGTACATTAAAAATCCTGCCCCCAAACACCCAAAAATGCAGCGTGAATCTGATCCCTATATCGCAGCTTCGACGGTGAGCCGCAAAGGGCAAGCATTGTGGGACGATAACTTGGATCCATGGGACTACCTCTATGATCGACATCGTGAAAAGGTACTGGCCGATGCGCGCAGTCATGCGGTTCCAACGGATGATGTCGACACCAAGGCAAGGGATGCAAAGCTGGCCCATTTAATGGAGGAGGGTCTGTTTGCACTCAACCTGGTATCCATGTTCGTTCCGGTGTTGGGTGAGGTCATGATGGTGGTCATGGCGGGACAGCTTTTATACGAAACCCTTGAAGGGGCAGTCGAGTGGGGCGAAGGCGACAAACGGGCAGCCAAGGCTCACTTGATCGACGTCGCAGAAAACCTGGCGTTGATGGGCGCGATGGCCGGTGTGGGGGCCGGGGTCAGCAAGCTGGCCGCCATCAAGCCTGAACCGGTGATCGAGTGCCTTGAGCCTGTGACGTTGCCTGATGGCGAAACACGCTTGTGGAAGCCGGAACTGAGCAGCTATGAAAGCGCTGTAACACTCACCGATACGAGCACTCCGAACGCGCTGGGGCAATACGAAGTCGATGGGAAAACCCATATTCGTTTAGGGGGAAAGGTGTACGAGCAGTTTTTCGACGCATCGATCCACAAATGGCGAATCAAGCATCCAACGGACGAGGCGGCGTACCAACCTATCCTCCTGCATAACGGCAACGGAGCCTGGCGGCATTCGCTGGAGCGCCCGATGACGTGGGATCGCCTGACGCTGCTCAGGCGCATGGGCCATGAGACCGCGGCGTTTTCGGATGAGATGCTGCTCAGGCTCGTCGATGTCAGCGGCGTCAGCGATAACGCGCTACGCAAAATGCACATGGACCGAACGATGCCCCCTCCCGAGCTGAGGGATGCGATGCGGCTGTTCAAGGCGGATGCCGAGGCCGCGCAGGTGATTGATCAGTTGCAAGCTGCAGCAAATCTGGGAGGGTTAACCCGGCAGCAAGTTTTTGAAAGGATCTACAAGGGCACGGAACCTGTGGACGGTCGTATCAGGATTTTGCAGCGTGAGTGCCCAGGCCTTAGCGAGGCTGCCGCCCAGGAGGTCATCGCCCACGGTAGTGCTGCGGATCTCGCCCGTCTTGACGCAAGGCGCCGCGCGCCGTTGAGCATGCTCGAAGAGGCTCGCTGGTATGCACGACAAGGACGTCAGGTTCGGGCGTATGGGGGATTGCACAGCGACAATATCATTTCGGCGGACAGCCGACGCTTGGCATTGCATGCCCTGGAAAGACTGCCGGGCTGGCCCGTTACGCTGCGCCTGGAAGTGCGCGAGGGAAGCGACACGGGTGCGCTGCTCGAAAGTATCGGCGACAAGAATGCGCCTGAAAAAAAATACCTGATCAAAAACGGACCTGGCTATCAGGCCTTCAATGAGCTGGGTGACGAACCGGGTGGCATGCCCCGGCGGGGCGGCAACTTCTACCGTTCGATCCTGCAGGTTCTGCCCGCTGATGCGCGTTCCGCCCTGGGGCTGCCGGAGGGGAACGGCCCCGAGCTGCAACGCATGATCATCGATTACGCCTACCTGCATCGTGGGGACATGACCCAGCTCCTTGAAACCCCCGCCAAGCGCTTCAAACCACCGGTTCGCGTGAGCGCGACGCTCAAGGGGTATTACGCGAGCGGCCGGGGTAGGGGAATGCATCCTTCCATTGAGGCGCGGGTGGAGGCACTTTACCCCAGCGAGCCACAGGCCGAGGCGTTCATCAGGCAACAACGGGGCAAGACCGAACGGCAGATCTATTTGGAACTGCAAACGCGCCAGCGCGAGTGGGAGTCGCTCGACGGCACGCTTGAACAATGGCTGGGCGAGACGCTCGGCAGCCCGGCCGATGCGCATAAAAATAGGTTTGCGCAGGCGCTCAGGGACGGTTGGCGCAATCGCCCGTTAGCGCAAGAGTCCCCCGAAGGCGCGCGGCTGGTGCTTTCCTGTGAGGTGTCGCTGCCCCCAATAGCCACCCATTTTGCGCATGTACGGGAATTGTCGGTGATTGGCGGCGGCATGACAGACGCCAATGCGGATGCCTTCCTGGCACTTTTCCCTGGGGTCACGAAATTGGAGATTGGCCTCAGGGAATCCGGATTCCTCGATCTGTCCTTCGGGCACCCGCCGTTGACCACCTTGCCGCACGCGGTGAGCCAGATGCCAGGACTCACCAACTTGCGGTTTTCCACCGCTGCTGTCTCGCTGGCCGAGAGTTTTCCACAAAGGCTCTCTTCGCTGACTTCACTGGAGGTGCTGCACATCGATTACTCAGGTTTCGATCAGACCGCCATGCACAACCTTGACCTGACACCATTGAGCCGTTTGCGTACGTTGAAAATCGAGGCGCCTCAAACGTTATCGCAATGGCCTGAATACGTGCAGCGTCTTCCCCGGCTCGAACGCCTGGAGCTGTCGCGCACATCGATACGTACGCTGCCGGATGCAATATTCGAAGGGCACGAAAAGTTGTGGGCCGGGCTATCGCTGAATTGGTCAGCGCTGACTCCGCAAGCGTTCGCGCGCGCCTACCGGTACGTCAGCGAATACTCGGGAGCGTTCGGCCATTTGGTGGACGTGGATCAAATGGTGGACGGCTACTGTCGCGGGCAATTGCGCTTGCTGGTCGGGGAGGCCGAGTCTGTCGGGCGCCTGCCCGTGAAATTTGACAGTGCCTCCAATACTCCTCAGGAACGATTTGCTGCGGTAGAAGCACTCAGGGCTGAACACGATGGAATCTTTGCGCAGTTTTTTTTCGAGCCGACGGGGGCGGAAGATTTGTCATACGCCTTGCTTTCGCCAGTGTGGTGGGAGGGCGGAGGTCTGTTGTTTCGAGCGTTGCGAGACAGCTGGCGCGGTGCTGTACGCCAACGCCTGGGTTTGCCGACCGTAGGGGGCTCCTTGTTTGAGCTGCCGGCTTCCGGGTCTGCTCTTCCCGGTAAGCAGTTTGCGGCGCTCCCAGCGTTGCCGCCCGCAAGCTTCTCCCACGTAGAAACGCTGCGCTTGGGATCGTTGGATGTTTCCCCCCGACAGGCGCGCAACTTTTTCAGGGCCTTCAGCGGTACGCGAACATTGGAAATAAGCGGCAACGGCTTCACCGAGCTGCCTTTCGACGCCGAAGACTTGCCAGCCTTGACGCAACTCGATATGCGCAACAACAACCTGCTCGTCACGCCCACTGTTCAAGCGCAGTTCAATGGGTTGACGCTGCTTGAGCAACTGAATCTGGAAAACAACCCGCTCGAGACGCTTGATGTCAGTGCCTTGACCCGGCTCAAGGCACTGGGCCTCAAAGCCACCCAGTTGCGGGCTTGGCCAACCGGTGCCGAGAACCTGACGCAGCTTTCCTGGCTTGACTTGCGGGATAACCAACTGCAGTCATTCCCGCCAACAGTGCTGTCCAATGATGAAGTCCTGTTAAAGACCCATTTGGCCGGTAACCTCTTCAGCCCTGAAGGCGAGGCAGCCTTGAGTGCGGCATATCAGCGAGTCGAAGATGCAAGAGGGCTTCCCCATGGGGCATTGGCCCGATTTGCCAAGGAGTCTGTACCGGATCAATTCCCGCCGACGGAAACAAGCTGGTCGATCGCTCAACTTCTATTACCGCCGCCCGAGGCGTCGGCCATGGTCGAGGGGGATGCGGGACGCAAACTGCGCCTGCAGCGGCTGGATCCGATCCTGACCCAGGAACAGGCAGCCCTGAAGCTCGGGCAATGGCGTGAAAACGGGATGACCGAGACGCAGATCGACGACCAGGTCAGCCAGTGGCATCAATCGTGTGTCTCGCTGACTCGTCGGTTGAATGACTGGCTCTTCATCAGAGAAGTTCGAGTCGCAGGGGGCACCGTTTCCGCGCAAAGCCGCGCGCTGGCGGCCAAGAGCATCCGTGAGGTTTGGCAAGAGGGACTGATACGCCACGGTGGGGCAGGACAAACACTCAGCCTGCATGGCCTGCAATTGGGCGACTTGCCTGAGTTGGGTGTGCAATTTCCTGGCGTGACGACGCTGGAGCTTTCGGGTGTCTTGCTGACCGAACGGGGCTCAAACGGTTTCTTCGGTTCCTTTGCTCATTTGAATCGATTGGACCTGGGCGGCAATGAACTGACCGCCGTTCCGGATGCTGTCCTGCAAATGGAGCAATTGGAGCATCTGGGATTCGGTGATAACTACTTGCCGCCTGCGGCGGCTTACCCGTTATTGACAAACGGTCGCCTGCGTTCGCTTAACTTGACCATTAATAGACTGGTCACGTTCGATCCTCCGGATTTTGGCCAGATCGAAGCACTGGACCTCAGCTATAACGACATAGAAAGCTGGCCCAGCCAGCTATTGAACGCGCAAGAGCTGGGTGTGCTGAACTTGAGCGGCAACGAGTTTACTGATCTTCCGGCGGGGTTGCTGGATGGCAGCCACCAGAGGCTCGTGGACGGAATGGATTTGAGTGATAACGAAGACCTGTCGCTCAACACATTTTATGAACTCAGGGATTACCTTGAGTCAGGCAATCGCGAAGAGGTTTTAGGGTTTTCCCGAGACGAAATCGATAGCCTGATCGCTACGTCAGAGGCGCCACAAGACGATAGCTCGGACTTCAATGACGACTCCGATGGTGGCGCAGGCGCTAATGGCCGTCACGATCCACATGCTTCTGTCGCTGCGGTCGAACCTCTTCTTGATCCGACGGGCGACGCATCGGCCGAGGCGCTGAGTCCATGGCTGGTGGGCTCAAGCAGTGAACAAATCACGGTCCGGAGCCGGATCTGGGCGCAGTTGGCCGAAGAAAACGATCACGAGCGGTTCTTCCAATTGCTTGCGCTGTTGCCTGATACGTTCGATTTCAGGTTTGACCGGGCAGAACTGACGCGACGGGTCTGGAACATCATGGACGCTGCCAGCGAAAACAGCGAGTTGCGTCAGTTGCTGTTTCAAAACGCCGAAACCCACGGTACTTGCATCGATGGCCGCATCTTGACCTTTAGCGAGTTGGAAGTGCGTGTGTTTGTCTTTCAGGCCTTGCGTGACATTCCGCTGGACCGTCCCCTGCTCAGGGGCCAGGCGTTGCTGCGCTTGTCGCGGCAGTTGTTCCGGCTGGAGAGGGTCGAAACGTTGGCTGAAGCGGCTGGCCAGGGCAGGGATCGGGCGGAAGTGCGCTTGCGTTATCGCATTGGCCTGACGAGCGGATGGGGCGACGGCATCGATTTGCCGGGGCAGCCTACGCACATGGCGTTCGGCGCGCCGATCACTGGAGAACTGGCGGCGCGCACCCGCACCTCGATTCTTGAGGCAGAGCGCAGCGATGCGCTATTGGTGAGCATGGTGTCGCGTGACTACTGGACGACCTACCTGCAGGAGCGGCATCCAGAACAAATGCGCAATATCGAAGACGTTGTCGCCAATAGGCGTCATGAGCTCCTGGACGCACTGGAGGATCGCCGGGCTGATGGCGGAATCGATACGCCGCGGTACAACCTGGAACTCAATGCGTTGGGCCGAACAGTCGATGCCCTGCGCACGGAGAAGCTGGTTGAGTTGACGCGAAGCGAGTTGAACGATTTGCGAAGCACCGTTGGTGAAGCGGAGCAATCCGGTACCCGGTCACCCCAACCTGGACCGTCACGCCGCAACTGATCCGCAGTTGCGGATCTGAAGGCCGATCTGTCGATACCGGTGCCGTCGATGGGTCGGTTTGCTGATGTTAAAGCGTAGGCTTGTTTGCTGCTCTAGTGTCCTGTTTCGCAAATACGTTTCTTTTTTGGCGAGTGGCTGTTGTCGTCAGGCAAGGCGCCGCGACGAGTCATAGCCCGCTATGGCGAGGAGCGGCAACGCAGCATGACGACAACAGACGCCGTCAAAAAGGAACAGTATTTGTGATACAGGACACTAGCTACTGTCATATCTGACAGTAGTCGTCCCGGTTTAATGGGATCAGTCTTATGGCTCCTGTCTTCGCAAGGAAATACGCCATGAATACTGGAAATCCATTCTCTACGGCTGGGCGCTCCGGCCTGACAGCGCTGACGTTGGTACTTGCGCTGCCCGCACTGGTCAGCGCTGCAACCGATAGCCCCGAAAATTCGCCCCAAGCGACGTCGGCCAGTATATATGCCGATACAATCGGCAGCGCGCGCTTTGAGCGTTCGGCTATCAAGGTTGAGCAGGGGTACACGGTAGAAAGCGGCAATTTGTACACCCGCGATGGCGAAACAGGCTCGCTGGTGGTGGTCAGGTCGCCTGATGGTGCGGTCACCGCGATTGTCGATGAGCCTGGCAAGCGCGGTTTGTTGGTGGTCGATGCGCACGGGAAAAGCACTTTTACCCAAGAGCCGCCCGACGATTATATGACTCCCGATACCGTTGAGATGTCTGAGACTTCAGTGCCTGCGGTGGACAATTCAAAAGCTGGTGAGCCGCGCTATATCGATATGCTGGTGGCTTACACCGCCTATGCCTTGGGTCGATTGAATACAGACCCTATCGCCTTTGCTCTGGCACAACTGGAGACAGCCAATCTCGGCCTCAGGAATTCACGGGTTGAGAATCTTTCCTTGCGACTCGCCGCAGTTAATGTTTTTGACGTGGCCCACAATACTTCGGGGGACGGACTGATCGCTTGGCAGGATATGCTGGAGCCTTACAGAACCCTCTATAGCACTGACGTCAGTGCAGCTTACTCAGTGGCAGCAGGTGCGGGTGGAATAGCTTTTGCTCCTGGCTATACGAGCGTTAGCAACTGGGTACAACCAGCCGCTTTTCGACATGAAGTTGGGCACAATGCTGGCGGCGGAGACTGCAATAACAATCCGAGCAACTATAATTTTGGCTATAACAATGGAAAATCCTCTACTTACCTTTGCGGTAACAAGGTTCCCTATTATTCGACGCCGGCAGTCAAGGATACACATGGCTTGCCATTGGGCAATGCACAAACCGCCGATATGGCTCGTGTATGGCGAGAAAATGCGGCGCGAATGTCAGGCTACAATGCGGAGTTGCCAGGTCTACGTATGCTGGTTGTCAGTGGACTGCAAGATCAGGTGTCGACTTATCTCCGAGTCCCCGGCATTGAGCGACTTTACAGTGGGGGGATAGTTGCTCTGAATGCAAATATTGGTCCTACTCAGTTGACGCCCGGCACAGACGAGAAGTTTACGATGTTGAATGCGTCATTATTAAACGCCCAGGGTCAAGCGGTAGTCGTGAAGTTGCGGGGTGTCCGCACCGAAGAGGGGGGGGAGTACGCTTGGAGGGAGCATATGAACAGCAAGCGCTTTATTGGAGCGCTTAGCCAATGGCTTGGCCTCGAAATACAGTACGATGCACGGGACAATATGGCGCTCCCGCCGGGATATTACAATGGGATGTTGCAGTTGGAGGCTCGTAGACCTAATTCTGATTGGAAGCAGCCGATTAATGTTTTCATCTCTGTAAAAAAATAAATTGAAGAGATCGCGGCCTTCAGCAGCTATTGGATGGGTCTATCCATGCAATAGCTGCTGAAGGCCACAGTCTATCTGGGCTGAAAAGACCTTATATCAGTTGTCGTAACCGAGGTTTGGCGACAGCCAGCGCTCAGTCAAGCTCAAGTCCTGGCCCTTGCGCGCGGTATAGCTCTGCACCTGGTCCTTGTCGATCTTGCCCACGGCGAAGTATTGCGCCTGAGGGTGGGCGAAATACCAGCCGCTGACCGCCGCTGCCGGGAACATGGCGTAGTGTTCGGTGAGGAACACACCGCTGCGCCCGGCCTTCAGTTCGCTGGCCTCGGGGTCGAGCAGGCGGAACAGGGTGGCTTTCTCGGTGTGGTCCGGGCAGGCCGGGTAGCCGGGGGCAGGGCGGATGCCGGTGTATTGCTCTTTGATCAGGGCGTCATTGTCCAGGTGCTCGTCCTGGGCGTAACCCCAATGTTCCTTGCGCACCTGCTGGTGCAGCCATTCGGCACAGGCTTCGGCCAGGCGGTCGGCCAGGGCCTTGACCATGATCGAGTTGTAGTCGTCGCCGGCTTCCTGATAGGCCTTGGCGACTTCTTCGGCGCCGATGCCGGCGGTGGTAATGAAGCCGCCGACGTAGTCGGTCACGCCGCTGTTCTTCGGCGCGACGAAGTCGGCCAGGGAGAAGTTCGGCTTGCCATCGGTCTTGATGATCTGTTGGCGCAGGTGATGCAGGCGCGCCAGTGGCTTGCCATCGTCGCCGTAGACTTCCAGGTCATCGTCGTGCACCTGGTTGGCCGGCCAGAAGCCGAACACGGCGCGGGCGCTGATGAGTTTCTCGTCGATCAACTTGCGCAGCATCGCCCGGGCGTCGGCGTACAGCGCGGTGGCGGCTTCGCCGACCACTTCGTCGGTGAGGATGCGCGGATATTTGCCGGCCAGGTCCCAGGAAATGAAGAACGGTGTCCAGTCGATGTATTCGGCCAGGACGTTCAGGTCGATGTTGTCCAGCACCTTGGCGCCGGTGAAAGTCGGCTTGACCGGCTGGTAGCTGCTCCAGTCGAACTGTGGCTTCTTGGCCACGGCGGCGGGGTAGCTCAGGCGCTCGGTGCGGGCGCTGCGGTTGGAAGTACGCTCGCGCACTTCGATGTAGTCCAGGCGGGTTTTCTCGACGAACGCCGGCTTGAGTTCCTTGGACAGCAACTGGGTCGCCACGCCCACGGCGCGGGAGGCGTCGGTGACGTAGATCACCGCGTCGTTGCTGTACTTGGGCTCGATCTTCACCGCCGTGTGGGCCTTGGAGGTGGTGGCCCCGCCAATCATCAGCGGCAGGTGGAAGTCCTGGCGCTGCATCTCGCGCGCCACATGCACCATTTCATCCAGGGACGGGGTGATCAGCCCAGACAGGCCGATGATGTCGCATTTCTGCTCCTTGGCCACCTGCAGGATCTTCTCCGCCGGCACCATCACGCCCAAGTCGACGATGTCATAGCCGTTGCAACCGAGCACTACGCCGACGATGTTCTTGCCGATGTCATGCACGTCGCCCTTGACCGTGGCCATCAGGATCTTGCCCTTGGCCTCCGGCTTGTCGCCTTTTTCCGCCTCGATGAACGGGATCAGGTGGGCCACGGCCTGCTTCATCACGCGGGCGGACTTGACCACTTGGGGCAGGAACATTTTGCCGGCGCCGAACAGGTCGCCGACGATGTTCATGCCGGCCATCAGCGGGCCTTCGATGACCTCGATCGGCCGGGTGAAAGACAGTCGTGACTCCTCGGTGTCTTCAACGATGTGGGTGGTGATGCCCTTGACCAGCGCATGCTCCAGACGCTTGTTCACTTCCCAGCCGCGCCATTCCTCGGTTTCCGCTTCCTTGACGCTGCCGTCGCCCTTGTACTTGTCGGCGATGGCCAGCAAGGCGTCGGTGCCTTCTGGGGTGCGGTTGAGGATCACGTCTTCCACGGCGTCGCGCAGTTCCACCGGGATCTGGTCGTAGATCTCCAGTTGGCCGGCGTTGACGATGCCCATGGTCAGGCCCGCGCGGATTGCATAGAGCAGGAACACCGAGTGGATCGCCTCGCGCACCGGGTTGTTGCCGCGGAACGAGAAGGACACGTTGGAGACCCCGCCCGAGGTCAGCGCGTAGGGCAGTTCGTCGCGGATGTAGGCGCAAGCGTTGATGAAATCCACGGCATAGTTGTTGTGCTCTTCGATACCGGTGGCGACGGCGAAGATGTTCGGGTCGAAGATGATGTCTTCCGGCGGGAAGCCCACTTCATTGACCAGGATGTCGTAGGAGCGTTTGCAGATTTCCTTCTTGCGCGCCTCGGTGTCGGCCTGGCCGGCTTCGTCGAAGGCCATCACCACTACGGCGGCGCCGTAGCGCTTGCACAGCTTGGCGTGATGGATGAACTGCTCGACGCCTTCCTTCATGCTGATGGAGTTGACGATGCCCTTGCCCTGGATGCACTTGAGGCCGGCTTCGATCACTTCCCACTTGGAGGAGTCGATCATGATTGGCACGCGGGAGATGTCCGGTTCGCCGGCAATCAGATTGAGGAAGGTCACCATGGCCTTCTTCGAATCGAGCATGCCCTCGTCCATGTTGATGTCGATCACCTGGGCGCCGGCCTCGACCTGTTGCAGGGCCACTTCCAGGGCTTCGGTGTAGTTGTCTTCGCGGATCAGCCGGGCGAACTTGGCGGAACCGGTGATGTTGGTCCGCTCGCCCACGTTGACGAACAGCGAACTGCGATCGATGGTGAACGGTTCCAGGCCCGACAGGCGGCAGGCCCGCGGGATCTCCGGGATTGGCCGCGGCGCGTAGCCGGCCACGGCTTTGGCGATGGCTTCGATGTGCGCCGGGGTGGTGCCGCAGCAGCCGCCGACAATGTTCAGGAAACCGCTCTGGGCGAACTCTTCGATGACCTTGGCCGTTTCGGCTGGCAGTTCGTCGTATTCACCGAACTCATTGGGCAGGCCGGCGTTGGGGTGGGCCGATACGTGGGTGCTGGCCTTGTTCGACAGCTCTTCCAGGTACGGGCGCAATTCGCTGGCGCCGAGGGCGCAGTTCAGGCCCACGGAGATCGGCTTGGCGTGGGCCACCGAGTTCCAGAAGGCTTCGGTGGTCTGGCCCGAGAGGGTGCGGCCGGAGGCGTCGGTGATGGTGCCGGAGATCATGATCGGCAGTTCGACGCCCAGTTCTTCGTAGACCCCTTGCACGGCAAAGATCGCCGCCTTGGCGTTTAGCGTGTCGAAAATGGTTTCGATCAGGATCAGGTCGGCGCCGCCTTCGATCAGGCCCTTGGTGGCCTCGGTGTAGTTTTCCACCAGTTCGTCGAAGGTCACGTTGCGGTAGCCGGGGTTGTTCACATCCGGCGACAGCGAGCAGGTGCGGCTGGTCGGGCCGAGCACGCCGGCGACGAAGCGCGGCTTGTCCGGGGTTTCCAGGGTCTTGGCGTCGGCCACTTTACGGGCCAGGCGTGCGCCTTCCAGGTTCAGCTCGTAGGCCAGGCTCTGCATGCCATAGTCGGCCTGGGACACCTGGGTGGCGTTGAAGGTGTTGGTCTCCAGGATGTCGGCGCCGGCATCCAGGTAGGCTTTTTCAATGGCACCGATCACGTCGGGGCGGCTGAGCACCAGCAAATCGTTGTTGCCCTTGACGTCGCTCGGCCAGTCGGCGAAGCGCTTGCCGCGGTAGTCCTGTTCTTCCAGCTTGTAGCTCTGGATCATCGTGCCCATGCCGCCGTCGAGGATCAGGATGCGTTCCTTGAGGGCTTGCTGGAGAAGATAAAGGCGAGCGCTGCGATCAGACATAGGACTACCTGGAAAAAAAGACCATTACGAAGGCCGGGATGATAGCAAACCTGTGCAGGATTTGATCATGATGGGCTTTTGCATGAATATCGCTCATGTTTGCAAGGCGATGCTGGCCCGGTAGAATCGCCGGACTATCTCTTAGGGACCCGAGACATGCCGTACCGCGTCTTATTCGGCAGTCTGTTGCTGCTGTTGTGTTTTACCGCAGCCGCCGGGAGTCCCGCTCCCGCGATCTCCTACACTCGCGACGTCCAGCCGATCTTCACGGAAAAATGCGTGGCCTGTCATGCCTGCTACGACTCCGCTTGCCAGTTGAACCTGGGCAGCGGCGAAGGTGTGGCACGGGGAGCGAGCAAGCTGTCGGTGTACGACGGCGAGCGGCGCCAGGCGGCCGATCCGACTCGCTTGTTCTATGACGCCTCCGGCCCGCGCGCCTGGCAGCGCAAGGGCTTTTATTCAGTGCTCGACGCCCAAGGCAGCCAGGCTGCCCTGATGGCGCGCATGCTGGAGTTGGGCCACCGCACACCGTTGCAGCCCAACGCCAAGCTGCCGGAAGAGATCGTGCTGGGCCTCAATCGTGAAAACAGCTGCGCGATGCCGGATCAATTCAACGAATACGCAGGCAGCCATCCCAAGGAAGGCATGCCCCTGGCTGTCACCGGCCTGACCGACCAGCAATACCAGACCCTGCAACGCTGGCTGGCCGCAGGCGCCCCCATCGATCAGCAGGCCCTGGCGCCGAGTGCCGCCGAAGCCTTGCAGGTGGTGCAATGGGAAAACCTGCTCAATGCCCCGGGCGCCCGGGAAAGCCTGGTGGGCCGCTGGTTGTTCGAGCATTGGTTCCTGGCGCACATCTATTTCAAGGGCGGCGAGCCGGGGCATTTCTTCCAGTGGGTCCGTTCGCGCACGCCCACCGGCCAGCCCATCGACCTGATCAACACCCGCCGACCGAACGATGACCCCGGCACACGTGTGTATTACCGGCTCTGGCCGGTGCAAGGGGTGATCGTGCACAAGACTCACATCACCTACGGCTTGAGCGCGGCGAAGATGGCGCGGATCAAGAGCCTGTTCTACAGCGGCAAATGGCAGGTCTCCGCGTTGCCGGGCTACGGCCCGGAGCGCCGGGCCAACCCGTTTTCCACCTTCGAAGCGATCCCGGCCCAGGCGCGCTACCAGTTCATGCTCGATAACGCCGAGTATTTCGTGCGCACCTTCATCCGCGGGCCGGTGTGCCGGGGCCAGATTGCCACGGACGTGATCCGCGACAATTTCTGGGCGCTGTTCCAGGACCCCGAACACGACCTGTACATCACCGACCCGAACTACCGCGGCCAGGCCACGCCGCTGTTGGCGATGCCGGGGCAGAACGACGACGTGGGCAGCGTCGTCAGCCTGTGGCTCGACTACCGCGACAAGCGCAACGAGTATGAGGCCTTGCGCCGCGACAACTATGCCGAGCTGCCGGCGCCGAGCTGGTCGACGCTGTGGGCCGGTAACGACAACGCGCTGCTGAGCATTTTCCGGCATTTCGACAGTGCTTCGGTCACCAAGGGGTTGATCGGCGAAGTGCCGCAGACGATGTGGCTGTTCGACTTCCCGTTGCTGGAGCGCACCTATTACCAGTTGGCGGTGAATTTCGACGTGTTCGGCAACGTGTCCCACCAGGCCCAGACCCGGCTGTATTTCGACTTGATCCGCAATGGCGCGGAGCAGAATTTCCTGCGCCTGATGCCGGCTGACGCCCGGGAAGGCTACCTGGACGACTGGTACCAGGCCGGTGGCCAATTCAAGATGTGGCTCGATTACGAGGCCATCGACGATGACACGCCGACCGCCCTCAAGCTTGACGAACGCGACCCCAAGGGCGATTTCACCCAGCAACTGCTGGCCCGGTACGGCGAGCTGAATGCCCGTCCCGATCCGATCAACCGCTGTGACGGTGCCTACTGCTCGCGCCCGAACATCGACCCGGCGCTGCAAAACGCCGAACAGGCCCTCAGCCGCCTGGTGTCGCGCCCGGCGGCGGGGCTCAAGGTGATCGACCAACTGCCGGAAGCGACCCTGCTGCGCATCGAAACCGCCAGTGGCCATCGAGAGATCTACAGCCTGCTGCGCAACCGTGCCCACAGCAACGTGGCGTTCCTGCTGGGCGAGGAGCGGCGCTACCAGCTGGGGCTGGACACGCTGACGGTCTACCCGGGCGTGTTCAGCAGCTATCCGAACTTCATGTTCAACATTCCGGCCGGGCAAGTGCCGGCGTTCGTCGAGGCCATGCAAGGCGCCCAGGATGCGCCAGCGTTCGAGCGGATTGTCGAGCGCTGGGGCATTCGCCGCAGCCACCCGCAGTTCTGGTACTACTTCCACGACCTGAGCCAATACATCCAGGAGACGGAGCCCGTGGAAAGCGGTGTGTTGGACATGAATCGCTACCAGAACCTCTGATCGACAGCGCCGGCGGCAAACTCCGTGCCGCCAGGCGCTTTCCTGACAAAAATACTGGGACTTTGTCCGGCGCGATGATTGGCGTAAACTGCCGGCAAGCCTGCGAGGAGTTTCCATGACCGCCATTACCATTACCGATGCCGCCCACGATTACCTGGCCGACCTGCTGTCCAAGCAGAACACGCCTGGTATCGGGATCCGCATCTTCATCACCCAGCCCGGCACCCAGTACGCCGAGACGTGCATTGCCTACTGCAAGCCGGGGGAAGAAAAACCCGAAGACACCGCGCTGGGGCTCAAGAGCTTCACCGCGTACATCGACTCGTTCAGCGAAGCCTTCCTGGACGATGCGGTAGTCGACTACGCCACCGACCGCATGGGCGGCCAACTGACCATCAAGGCGCCGAACGCCAAAGTGCCGATGGTCAATGCCGACAGCCCGGTCAACGAACGCATCAATTACTACCTGCAGACCGAAATCAACCCGGGGCTGGCCAGCCACGGCGGCCAGGTTTCGCTGATCGACGTGGTGGAAGACGGCATCGCCGTGCTCCAGTTCGGTGGCGGCTGCCAGGGCTGCGGCCAGGCTGACGTCACCTTGAAGGAAGGCATCGAGCGCACCTTGCTCGAGCGCATTCCGGAACTCAAGGGCGTACGCGACGTGACCGACCACACGCAGAAAGAAAACGCCTACTACTGATTGTGGCGATACCATCTTGCGATCAGCTCGTAACCTGTGGGAGCGAGCTTGTGGGAGCAAGGCTTGCCCGCGATGCAAACACCTCGGTGTAGCTGATAGACCGAGGCGACGCCTTCGCGGGCAAGCCTTGCTCCCACAGGTTCGCTCCCACAGGGGGATCCAGGTGGATTCTCTGGCGAGTCAGGGTCTATAGAGATGCGCATGCCCGGCGCGGTACAGCGAAGACTCGCTGAACACATCGTTGCCCAGCACACGCCCCACCAGAATCAGCGCCGTGCGGCGAAAGCCCTTGGCGTGCACCTTTGCCGCGATATCGTCCAGCGTCCCCATCACCCAATCCTGATCCGGCCAGGTCGCCCGGTGGATGACCGCAATCGGGCAATCGGCGCCGTAGTGGGGTAGCAGTTCGTCGACGATTTTTTCCAGATGATTGACCCCCAGGTGAATCGCCATGGTCGCCCCGTGCTGCGCCAGGCTGCCCAGTTCTTCCCCGGCGGGCATCGGGCTTTTGTCGGCGTAGCGGGTGAGGATCAGGCTTTGGGAAATGTCCGGCAAGGTCAGTTCGGCGCCCAGCAGGGCGGCGCAGGCTGAGGTCGCGGTCACGCCCGGGATGATTTCGAAAGGGATGTCCAATTCCCGCAGGCAACGAATCTGCTCGCCAATGGCACCGTACAGGCTCGGGTCGCCGGAATGCACCCGGGCCACGTCCTGGCCCTTGAGATGGGCACTCTTGATCAATTCGATGATCTGTTCCAGATGCAGCTCGGCGCTGTTAATCACCTGTTCGGCACAGTGGCCTTCCAGGACGGCGGTCGGCACCAGCGAGCCGGCGTAGATGATCACCGCGCAGTGGCGGATCAGTCGCTGGCCTTTGACCGTGATGAGATCCGGGTCGCCGGGGCCGGCGCCGATGAAGTAAACGGTCATGACCGGCTCCTGTGAAAGGTGGGTGAGCGTCGCCCAGATGAAGATCGCTCATGATCCTGGGCGCCGATTATCGGGATTTACGCCACGACCGCCAATGCCAACGTGCTCTTGGGGCCTTTTTGGCGAGTAATCAGTAGCCTCGCGGGCGGTGTGCCCAAGTGGTCGGCCAAGGCCAGGGCGGCGCTTTCGGCGATGCCGTAGCAACCGGTGCGCTCGAAGGCGATCTCGGAGCGGTGACTGAGCCGCTGCTCGTAGCTGGCCAACTGTTCGACACTGAAACAGGTCAGCGGCAGGGCCAGTTGCCCGGCCAGCTCCAGCAGCCCGGGCTCGTCACGTTTGAGGTCGATACTGGCCAGGGCCCGTACCCGATGAAGTTCGATGCCGTGGGCCAGCAGCGTCTTGTCGAGCAAGGCCCGCAGCGTGCTGGCCGGGCAACCACGCTGGCAGCCCAGGCCGATCACCAGGATCGGCTCGGCGCTCATGCGTCGTGGTGGGCTTGGCCGTCACGGCGAAACAGCCAGGCGCTGATCAGGCCCAGGGCCAGCCAGAACGCGACGTTGGTCAACTGCGAGGCGATCTTGAACTGGCTCTCAAGCGCTTCGGGCGCCAGCATCGAGTGGACTTCGGGCTGCGGTGCGCCGATGACGTGGGGCACCAGCAACGTCGCCACGCCCAACAGCTTGAGCAGCCAATGCCGGCCGAAGGCGATCAAGGCAATGCCCACCGCCGTGGACGCCGCGGTGCCGATCCACCACATCTGCCGTTGGGCCAGGTCGGCCGCTGCGGTGCCAGGCAGTTCCGGTGGCAGGCCAAGTGTCGGCGCCAGGACGAAAGTGGCATAGCCGGCCAGGCCCCAGAGCAGGCCTTGGGACGTGCGAGTCGGTGCGCGCAAGGTGTACAGGCCCGCTAGCATCAGGGCAAAACCCACGGCGACTACCAGGTTACCGCCGGTGGTGGACAGCACGCGCTGCCAACCGTCTTCCGGCTCCCAGGCCTCGGCATCATGGGTATGAGCCGCCCCGTCGGCGTGTTCATGGACCTCGGTCGCCGGAGCCTTCTCGAAGGTTTCCGCCTGGAGAATCAGCGGCGATACCCAGAAACTTTGCAGCAGGGTCAGCAGCAGGGCGGCCAGCAAGCCGCTGAAACCGGCGGTCTGCGCGATACGCTTGATCATGTCGTCAGTTCTCAATGGCACGGGAAGGCGGCGCTGTGACGGGTATCGTGAGCGGCGTTGTGCACCGCTTCGATGTGGGAGAAACCGGCGAAATAGACCAGCCCTGCGCCCAGGATCGAAGCAAGGATCGCGGCGCTCAGGCGTTGGCTCAGGGTGGTGGTGCTGCTGGCGGTGCGGGCGGTGCTGCTGATGGTCGACATGGCGCTTCCCTCTGTTCTTGTTCAGTGGGTATTCGAGCGCGATGAGACCCCGGGCGAAAGCCCACCAAGGTTCGAACAGCGCCCGCCCACCGCGGGTTTGTTGATGCATGAGTCATGGGCCGGTCTCCGGGCTCGCGAGGGGCCGGGCTTGCGCCTGGCCTGCAAGCGTCACCTTCCCATGTCCTGGGACACAGTGGTTCAGACGCTTCGCTCGCTTACCGTTGCGGGGGCAGCACCGGACTGACGTGGCCTTGAAGTAAAGCACACGATTCACCGGTTTCCCGTTTCACCCTGTGAAGGGCACCCATAACTAGGCGCACAGGAGAGCATGGGCGGGGCTGGGTCGTCAATGTACAAGGGGCGCGGCGAGCATGCTGTTGTGGCGAGGGAGCTTGCTCCCGCTGGGCAGCGCAGCGGCCCCCCGGCTCTTTACGGTCGCTGCGCAACCGAGCGGGAGCAAGCTCCCTCGCCACAACAGCGTCCTGCATATTACTTGCGGAGATTGACCCGCCCCCACACCCTGCGTAGCCTTGCGCCTTCGAGGTTCTTCGGCACGTGCCGGAGCTAAGAAGGGAACGCGGTCCAAGCCGCGGCTGCCCCCGCAACTGTGAACGGTGCTGTTTCTGCAAGGCCACTGTGCATGCCTTTAAAACGGGCGCACGGGAAGGCGCAGCAATTGCCAGTCGAAAGATTGGCCCGCCGTCAGCCAGGAGACCTGCCTCGAGACAGATTCTCACTACAACCGGGCGGGGTGATCCGGTGGCGAAATCTTCCGCGCGCGCCTGTGCCAGCGGTTGTCGTCCCGTTTGCCCGCCACCTTGCCAAAGGGCATCCGATGAAAACACTGGCCAAACTCCCCGTCACCATCGTCACCGGTTTCCTCGGCTCGGGTAAAACCACCTTGCTGCGGCACATGCTCGACAACGCCCAGGGCCGCCGTATCGCCGTGATCGTCAACGAATTCGGCGAGCTGGGCATCGACGGCGAGATCCTCAAGCAGTGCTCCATCGGCTGCACCGAAGAAGAAGCCAACGGCCGCGTCTATGAACTGGCCAACGGCTGCCTGTGCTGCACGGTGCAGGAAGAGTTCTTCCCGGTGATGCGCGAACTGGTGGCCCGGCGTGGCGACCTCGACCACATCCTCATCGAAACCTCCGGCCTGGCCCTGCCCAAGCCGCTGGTCCAGGCCTTCCAATGGCCGGAAATCCGCAGCGCCTGCACCGTCGATGCAGTGATCACCGTGGTCGACAGCCCGGCCGTGGCCGCCGGTACCTTTGCCGCGTTCCCCGACCAGGTCGATGCCCAGCGCAAACTCGACCCGAACCTGGACCACGAATCGCCGCTGCACGAACTGTTCGCCGACCAACTGGCGAGCGCCGACCTGGTGATCCTCAACAAGGCTGACCTGATCAGCCCTGAAGACCTGGCCAAAGTTCGCCTGGAAGTCGCCGAAGAGCTGCCACCGGCGGTCAAGGTCATCGAAGCCAGCAGCGGTCGCCTGCCGCTGGACGTACTGATCGGCCTGGGCGCTGGTTCCGAAGAACACATCGACGGCCGCCACAGCCATCACGACCATCACCACGATGGCGACGATGATGACCACGATCATGACGCCTTCGATTCCATTTCCATCGAACTGCCCCAGGCTGACGAAAGCCTGCTGCTCGACGCGTTGACGCAACTGGTGGTCCAGCACGGCGTACTGCGAGTCAAGGGTTTCGCGGCGATCCCGAACAAGCCGATGCGCCTGTTGATCCAGGGCGTCGGGACGCGGTTCGACAAGCATTTCGACCGCCAGTGGGGCGCCGAGGAAGCGCGGGTCACCCGTCTGGTGCTGATCGGCCAGGCGCTTGACGCCGCCCTGCTCGAAGCGCAGTTGCGCGCCGCCCTCGGGGCCTAAGTCATGCACCTGCTCAGGACCCAGCCCGGCGGTTTCGTGTCGGATGACAACATCGCCGACCTGGGGCAAACCCCCGCCGAACTGGTGATCCTGTGCAGCGGCGACTCCAGCCTGGCGCTGTTGGCCGAAGCGGCGAAGCAGTTGCCGGGCGATTATCCGCAGTTTCGCCTCGCCAACCCGATGCAGGTGCAGAACCACGCCTCGGTGGATCTGTATGTCGAAGACGTGCTGCAACACGCCAAGGTCATCCTGTTGTCGCTGCACGGCGGCATCGGCTATTGGCGCTACGGCATCGAGCGCCTGATGGAACTGGCCGGGCGCGGGGTGAAGCTGATCCTGGTGCCGGGGGATGATCGTCCGGACCCGGAACTCAGTGACCTGAGCAACGTGCCCTGCGAAGACCGCGACCGGCTCTGGCAGTTCTTGCGCCAGGGCGGGCTGGGCAATGCCCTGGACCTGTTCTACAACCTCGGCAGCCAATGGTTTGGCCGCGATTATCCGTGGGCCGAGCCGCAGGCCTTGCCACGCACGGCCATCTATCACCCGGCGAAAACCAGCGCCAACCTCGATGATTGGCAAGCCGACTGGAGCGCCGGGCAACCGGTGGCGGCGGTGCTGTTTTATCGCTCCCACCTGCAAGCGGCGAACACCGCGTTCATCGACGTGTTCTGCCAGCGCCTGCAAGCGGCGGGGCTCAATCCGCTGCCGATTGCCGTGGCCAGCCTCAAGGAGCCTGGTTGCCTCGCACTTGTAGAGGACTGGCTGGACGAGGTGCAGGCGGGCGTGATCCTCAACACCACCGGCTTCGCTCAATCCAGCCCCGAAGCTCCGCACTTGCGACCGTTTCGCCGCAATATCCCGGTGATCCAGGCGATCTGCGCCCAGGACAACGAACCCGGCTGGCGTGCCAGCGAGCAGGGCCTGGGACCGCGGGACCTGGCGATGCACATTGCCTTGCCGGAACTGGACGGACGGATCATCAGCCGCCCGATCAGTTTCAAGGACCTGGCCTGGCGCAGCGAGCGCAGCCAGAGCGACGTGGTCTGCTACCGGGCCGCGCCCGAGCGCATGGATTTTGTCGCCGAACTGGCCCGACGCTGGACCACCCTGGCGCGCTTGCCCAATGCCCAGAAGCGTGTGGCGCTGATCCTCGCCAACTACCCGACCCGCGACGGTCGCATCGGCAATGGCGTCGGCCTGGACACCCCGGCAGCAGCGTTGAATATCCTCCGGGCCCTACAGGTCGAAGGTTATCCATTGCCGGCTGAACTGCCGGCGAGCGGCACCGCGTTGATCCAGCAATTGCTCGGCGGGGTCAGTAACGACCTCGACCGCCTCGACTTGCGTCCCTGTCACCAGAGCCTGGCCCTTGCCGAGTACCAGGCCTTGTTCGACGCACTGCCCGAAGCCAATCGCCAAGCGGTGCTGGCGCGCTGGGGCTCGCCCGAGCAGGACCCGATGTGCCGCGAGGGGCGCCTGATGGTCGCCGGCCTGCGCCTGGGCCTGACGTTCGTTGGCATCCAGCCGGCGCGGGGTTACCAGGTCGATCCGAGCGCGGTGTACCACGACCCGGACCTGGTGCCGCCCCACGGTTACCTGGCGTTTTATTTCTGGTTGCGCCACACCTACGGCGTCCATGGGGTGATCCACGTCGGCAAGCACGGCAACCTCGAATGGCTGCCGGGCAAGGGCGTCGGGCTGTCGGAAAACTGCTGGCCGGACGTGCTGTTGGGGCCGCTGCCGAATATCTATCCGTTCATCGTCAACGACCCGGGTGAGGGCGCCCAGGCCAAGCGTCGCACCCAGGCGGTGATCATCGACCACTTGATGCCGCCGCTGACCCGGGCCGAAACCTATGGGCCGCTGCGTAACCTCGAGCTGCTGGCGGACGAGTACTACGAGGCGCAATTGCTCGATCCGCGCCGTGCCCGGGAGCTGCAACGGGACATCCTCAACCTGGTGCGCGAGACCCACATCGACCGCGAACTGCAACTCGATGCCGGTCTGGACAGCGACGCCGACGCGGCGATCTGGCTGCCACGCCTGGACACTTACCTGTGCGACTTGAAGGAGTCGCAGATCCGCGACGGCCTGCATATTTTTGGCGAGTCGCCCAGTGGACGACTGCGCATCGACACCTTGCTGGCGTTGCTGCGCATTCCCCGGGGCGACGGCAAAGGCGCGCAGTCGAGCTTGTTGCGGGCGCTGGCCAAGGCGTTCGGGCTGGGTTTCGACCCGCTGGATTGTGCCTTGGCCGAACCCTGGACCGGCGACTGTCCCGAGGCGTTGCGTCAGGTCAGCGCCGAGCCTTGGCGCACCGCCGGCGATACCCGCGAGCGCCTGGAGCTGTTCGCTGTGCAGTTGATCGAGCAGGCGCTGGACGGTGCGGTGGGGCAACTCGACGCGCCAGGCTGGGAGGTGGTGGGCAGCATCATTGAAAACCTGCGATCCGTCGTGGCCCCGCGCCTGGACGCCTGCGGTCCGGCGGAAATGCGCGGCTTGCTCGATGCCTTGAGCGGGCGCTTCGTGCCGGCCGGTCCCAGCGGTGCGCCGAGCCGCGGCCGCCTCGACGTGCTGCCCACCGGGCGCAACTTCTTTTCGGTGGACGTGCGCAACCTGCCCACCACCACGGCGTGGCGTATCGGTTTCCAGTCGGCGAACCTGATCCTTGAGCGGCACTTGCAGGACCACGGCGATCACCTGCGCCAGCTCGGCCTGTCAGTGTGGGGCACCGCGACCATGCGCACCGGCGGTGATGACATCGCCCAGGCCGGCCTCGGGTCGATGTCACGTTGCGCGTGTCCGGCTTCTTCCGTGACGCCTTTGCCAACCTGATTCGCTTGTTCGATGCCGCCGTGCAGGCCGTCGCCGCACTCGATGAGCCGGACGACATGAACCCCTTGGCGGCCAAGGTGCGTGGCGAACGCGAAGCCCTGCTGGCATCGGGTCTTGAGCCGGAAGCCGCGGCGCGCCAGGCCGGCTGGCGGATCTTCGGCGCCAAGCCCGGTGCCTATGGCGCGGGCGTGCAGGGCGCGATTGACGGGCGCTTGTGGCAGAGCCGCGAGGATCTGGCCGAGGTGTACCTGAACTGGGGCGGTTACGCCTACGGCGCCAGCGATGAAGGCACGGCCGCCCGGGAGCAGTTCTCCCGGCGCTTGAGCCAGGTGCAGGCGGTGTTGCAGAACCAGGACAATCGCGAGCACGACCTGCTCGATTCCAACGATTACTACCAGTTCCAGGGCGGCATGCTGGCGGCGGTCGAGACCCTCAGTGGTGATGCGGCGGCCAGTTACCATGGCGATCACAGCCAGCCAGACTTGCCCAGGATCCGCACCCTGAAAGAAGAGCTCAATCGCGTCATCCGTTCCCGCGCAGCGAACCCGAAGTGGATCGACGGCGTGAAGCGGCACGGCTATAAAGGCGCCTTCGAACTGGCGGCGACGGTGGACAACCTGTTTGCCTTCGACGCCACCACCCGGTTGATCGACGATCACCAGTACGCCTTGCTGGCCGATGCCTACCTGCTCGACCCGGACACCCGGGATTTCGTCCGCGAGCACAACCCCGACGCCCTGCGGGACATGACCGAGCGCATGCTCGAAGCGCAGCAGCGGGGGATGTGGCAGGATCCAGGCGAGTATCGCGAGGCGTTGGAAAATTTGTTGTTGGACATTGAAGAAGATGGCTGACATGCCTACTGAGCAGGCGAGACACAACCCCTGTGATGGGTTGACCTGTGGCAAAGGGATTTATCTCCACCCTGTGGGAGCAGGGCTTGCCCGCGATGGTCGCGCCGCGGTTTAGCAGCTAAACCGCGTTTTCGTTCATCGCGGGCAAGCCTTGCTCCCACAAGTCCCCTTTTGACATTGACGTTACCGACCACCCTTGAGAATTAGATATGACCCACACCCCCCATTTCCCGCTCTGCGCCGTGGTCGGTGCCGATGATCTGAAACTGGCCCTGTGCCTGGCCGCGATCGATCCGAAAATCGGCGGTGTGCTGATCGAAGGGCCGCGAGGCATGGCCAAGTCCACACTGGCCCGGGGCCTGGCGGACCTGCTGGCCAGCGGTCAGTTCGTCACCTTGCCCCTTGGTGCTACCGAAGAGCGGCTGGTGGGTACCCTGGACCTGGACGCAGCGCTGGGGGAAGGGCGCGCGCAGTTTTCTCCCGGCGTGTTGGCCAAGGCCGACGGTGGCGTGCTGTACGTCGATGAAGTGAACCTGCTGCCCGATCACCTGGTGGACTTGCTGCTCGATGTGGCCGCCAGCGGCATCAACCTGATCGAGCGCGACGGCATTTCCCATCGGCATCCGGCGCGGTTTGTGCTGATCGGCACGATGAACCCGGAGGAGGGTGAGTTGCGGCCTCAGTTGCTCGACCGTTTTGGCTTGAACGTCGCCCTCAACGGTCACACTGCACCGACTGAACGCGGTCAGATCATCCGGCGACGGCTGGATTTCGACAGCGATCCGCTGGCGTTCTGCGTGGCGTGGGAGACGGCCCAGCAGCAGTTGCGTGACCGTTGCCAACAGGCGCGCGACCGCTTGGCCGGGATCGCCCTGGATGACGCGGCGCTGGCGCAGATCACCGAGCGCTGTTTTGCCGCCGGGGTCGATGGCTTGCGCGCCGACCTGG
>NZ_ATLN01000052.1:0-10482 GCF_000416195.1 Pseudomonas sp. CFII68 | reverse complement strand
CGCGAGCAAGCCCGCTCCCACATTTGGATCTACGCCATATCTGCGGCCTATTACAAATCCGCCTCCTGCACCACCCGCACCTTCTCCGCCTCCAGCGCATACGCCGCACTCGCCAGATCATTGTCGACCTTTTCGATCTTCAACGTGCCCGTCACCCACAGCGGTGTGTAGATGTCGTCCAGCTTCAGGCCCTTGGGAAAGCGCACCAGCACCAACTGGTTAGGCGGCGGTGGCGGGACGTGGATGCAGGCGCCGGGGTAGGGCACCAGGAAAAACAGCGTGCTGCGGCCCTTGGCGTCGGTTTCCAGCGGCACCGGGTAACCGCCGATGCGGATGTGCTTGTCATTCATGGCCGCCACGGTCTTGGTCGAATACATCACCGCCGGCAAGCCTTTGCTTTGCTTCAGGCCGCCTTTTTCGGTGAAGGTGCCGTTGGCTTCCGGGGAGTCGTGGTCGATCTCGGGCATGGCCTCGAGGGCTTTCTGGTCCGACTTGGGCATCAGTTCGAGCCAGTCGGTTTCCGGCAGCTCGGCAGCATGGGCCAGGCCACTGCCCAGCAGAAGAAGGGTCAACACTAGACGGCGCATGAAAGGGCTCGGCAATGAGTGGAAAGTGAACCGCCGAGCATTCTAGCCCCCTCTGCGCGCCAGGCAGAGAGGGCTTTATTGCATTTGAATCAGTTTCTTTTGATCAGGCCGTAGATCACCAGCAATACCACTGCGCCCACCAGGGCCCCAATGAAACCAGCACCTTGGCCGGCGTGGTAGATGCCCAGGGCCTGGCCGCCGTAAGTGGCCGCCAACGAACCGCCGATACCGAGCAGGATGGTCATGATCCAGCCCATGCTGTCATCGCCCGGTTTCAGGAAGCGTGCCAGCAGGCCAACGATCAAGCCGATAAAAATGGTTCCGATGATTCCCATGGCATTGCCCTCTGGTTGAGTCACTCAGCCAAAGCCCGGTCAGGCTTTGGCACTTAGCCATGAGAGAGATTAGCCGACGAATGGTTCCACCGGCGCCCCAGATTATTGTTCGGCGATCAGCGTCTCGACCTTGATGATCTGCTGGGCCAGCGTCGCCCGGTCAGCACAGCGCAGGTTGGCGTGGCCGACCTTGCGCCCGACCTTGAACGCCTTGCCATAGTGATGCAAATGGCAGTCAGCGATCGACAGGACTTTCTCGCTGTCCGGCACCTTGCCGATGAAGTTGAGCATGGCGCTTTCACCGACCTTGGCGGTCGACCCCAGCGGCAGCCCGGCCACCGCCCGCAGGTGGTTTTCGAACTGGCTGCACTCGGCGCCTTCGGTGGTCCAGTGCCCGGAGTTGTGGACCCGAGGGGCGATTTCGTTGGCCTTGAGGCCGCCGTCCACTTCAAAGAACTCGAACGCCATCACGCCGACATAATCGAGCTGCTTGAGCACCCGGCTGGAATAGTCTTCGGCCAGGGCCTGCAACGGATGGTCGGTGCTGGCGACGGACAGCTTGAGGATGCCGTCCTTGTGAGTGTTGTGCACCAGCGGGTAGAAACGGATTTCACCGTCACGGGCACGCACGGCGATCAGCGAGACTTCCCCGGTGAACGGCACGAAGCCTTCCAGCAGGCAGGCCACGCTACCGAGTTCGGCGAACGTACCGACCACGTCTTCAGGCTTGCGCAGGACTTTCTGGCCCTTGCCGTCGTAACCCAGGGTGCGGGTCTTGAGCACGGCGGGCAGGCCGATGGCAGCGACGGCAGCGTCCAGGTCGGCCTGGGACTGAATGTCGGCGAAGGCTGGCGTGGGAATGCCCAGGTCCTTGAACATGTTCTTTTCGAACCAGCGGTCACGGGCGATCCGCAAGGCTTCGGCGCTCGGGTAGACCGGGACGAACTGGGACAGGAAGGCCACGGTCTCGGCCGGGACGCTTTCGAACTCGAAGGTCACCAGGTCAACTTCATCAGCCAATTGACGCAGGTGATCCTGGTCGCCGTAGTCGGCCCGCAGGTGTTCACCCAGTGCCGCGGCGCAGGCGTCCGGCGCCGGGTCCAGGAAAGCGAAGTTCATCCCCAGCGGTGTACCTGCCAGGGCCAACATGCGACCCAACTGGCCGCCACCGATTACACCGATCTTCATTCGTCAACAACCTCAGGCAATGCGTGGGTCTGGATTGTCCAGGACGCTGTCTGTCTGCTCAGCGCGGAATTTTTTCAGCACGGTATGAAATTGTGGGTGCTTGGCGCCCAGGATGCTCGCCGACAGCAGGGCCGCGTTGATCGCGCCGGCCTTGCCGATGGCCAGGGTCGCGACCGGGATACCGGCTGGCATCTGCACGATCGACAGCAACGAATCGACGCCCGAGAGCATCGCAGACTGGACCGGCACGCCCAGCACCGGCAGGTGGGTCTTGGCCGCACACATGCCTGGCAAATGGGCGGCGCCACCGGCACCGGCGATGATCACCTCGATGCCACGCGCCTCGGCCTCTTCGGCGTACTGGAACAGCAGGTCCGGGGTACGGTGGGCGGAGACCACTTTCACCTCGTAAGGGATGCCGAGCTTTTCCAGCATATCGGCGGTGTGGCTAAGGGTGGACCAATCGGACTTGGAGCCCATGATCACGCCAACCAGTGCACTCATCGTCGTGCCTCTTCTCTCTGGGCGCCCGCAGGCGCGTCAAAAAACAACAAGCCACGCAGGAAACCGGCGTGGCTTGTTGTACGAATTATGGCCGGGCGAACCGACCGAAGGCCGGGCAGTATACCGAAAATGGTGCGTTAAACGCACTTTCGCCGACCATCTGTCATTTGTGGTGAAGTGGCGGTTTTATTGACTCGCAGGTCAGCGTCGGAACAGCGCTGATCCCTTGTGGGAGCGGGCTTGCTCGCGAATGCGGTGTGTCAGTTAAGAAGGTGGCGACTGACACACCGCATTCGCGAGCAAGCCCGCTCCCACAGGGGTTCTGCGTGGGTTTCAGGACCCGATGGCACCCTGCGCCACGCCGCCTTCGAGCTTGCGCCACAACAACCGCACATTGGCCTTGCGCACCAAGGCGCAGCGGTACAGGCGGATCTCCAACGGCACGTGCCATTGCGGGCCGCCGCAGATCACCAGTTCGCCCCGGGCCAGTTCGGCGCGTACGCTCAGGTGCGGCACCCAGGCGATGCCCAGGCCTTCCAGGGCCATGCTTTTCAGGCTGTCGGCCATGGCCGTCTCGTAGATCGTGGTGAACCGCAGCGCCCGCTGGCGCAGCAACTGGTTGACCGAACGCCCGAGGAACGCCCCGGCGCTGTAGGCCAGCAGCGGCACGCTGGCCTCGCCTTCAGGGTCGAACAGCGGCTTGCCATCGGCATCGGCGGCGCACACTGGGAGCATCTCGGTCTGGCCCAGGTGCAGCGACGGGAAAATCTCCGGGTCCATCTGCATGGCCGAATCCGGATCGTAGAAGGCCAGCATCAGGTCGCAGCCCCCTTCACGCAAGGCGTGGACGGCATCGCCGACGTTGGTCGCCACCAGCCGCGTGGCGATGTTCATCCCTTCGTTGCGCAGCTGGGCGATCCAGCGCGGGAAGAAGCCCAGCGCCAGGGAGTGGGCAGCGGCCACTTGGATGACTTCGCCCTGTCCACCTTCCAGGTGATGCAAATGACGCAGCACTTCACCCAGTTGCTCGACCACCGTGCGCGCCGTCACCAGGAACAACTGCCCCGCCGCCGTCAGCTCGACCGGCGTGCGCGAACGGTTGACCAGGGTCAGCCCCAGCGCCGCCTCGAGGCTGCGGATTCGCCGGCTGAAGGCCGGTTGGGTCACGAAACGCCGCTCGGCCGCCTGGGAGAAACTGCGGGTAGCGGCCAGGGCACTGAAGTCCTCGAGCCATTTGCTTTCAAGATTCATCACGTCCTCCCTTACACGCACCAAAACAGGTCACACGTTCGTCGCACCGCCGACGTCACACCGACATTATGCCGAATATGCATAGGCCAGTGCTTAACAGCATTGGCCCTATTTTTTTCCAGAGCCTAGGATTCGCAGCGTTCCGGCTCAGACCGGGTCCTTATCGAGATGATTTCCATCATGTCCTCCGCTGCATCATTCCGCACAGAAAAAGACCTGCTTGGCGTACTCGAAGTACCGGCGCAAGCGTATTACGGCATCCAGACCCTACGAGCGGTAAACAACTTCCGTCTCTCCGGCGTCCCGATCTCGCATTACCCTAAGCTGGTGGTCGGTCTGGCAATGGTCAAACAGGCCGCCGCTGACGCCAACCGCGAACTGGGCCAGCTCAGCGAAGCCAAGCACGCCGCCATCAGTGAAGCCTGTGCACGATTGATCCGCGGCGACTTCCACGAAGAATTCGTGGTGGACATGATCCAGGGCGGCGCCGGCACGTCGACCAACATGAATGCCAACGAAGTCATCGCCAATATCGCGCTGGAGGCCATGGGCCACCAGAAAGGCGAGTATCAGTACCTGCACCCCAACAACGACGTGAACATGGCGCAGTCCACCAACGACGCCTACCCAACCGCGATCCGCCTGGGTCTGCTGCTGGGCCACGACGCGTTGCTGGCCAGCCTCGACAGCCTGATCCAGGCATTCGCGGTCAAAGGTGAAGAATTCAGCCACGTCCTGAAAATGGGCCGCACCCAGCTGCAAGACGCCGTGCCGATGACCCTTGGCCAGGAATTCCGCGCCTTCGCCACCACCCTGAGCGAAGACCTGGCGCGCCTCAAAACCCTGGCGCCTGAACTGCTCACTGAAGTGAACCTGGGCGGCACCGCCATCGGCACCGGCATCAACGCCGACCCGCGCTACCAGGCCCTGGCCGTACAGCGCCTGGCAACCATCAGCGGCCAGCCGCTGGTTCCGGCCGCCGACCTGATCGAAGCCACCTCCGACATGGGCGCCTTCGTGCTGTTCTCCGGCATGCTCAAGCGCACTGCGGTCAAGCTGTCGAAGATCTGCAACGACCTGCGCCTGCTGTCCAGCGGCCCGCGCACCGGCATCAACGAAATCAACCTGCCGGCTCGCCAGCCAGGCAGCTCGATCATGCCCGGCAAGGTCAACCCGGTGATCCCCGAAGCGGTCAACCAGGTGGCCTTCCAGATCATTGGCAACGACCTGGCCCTGACCATCGCGGCCGAAGGCGGCCAACTGCAACTGAACGTGATGGAACCGCTGATCGCCTTCAAGATCTTCGACTCGATCCGCCTGCTGCAACGGGCCATGGACATGCTGCGCGAGCACTGCATCGTCGGCATCACCGCCAACGAAGCGCGCTGCCGTGAACTGGTCGAGCACTCGATCGGCCTGGTCACCGCCCTGAACCCTTACATCGGCTATGAAAACGCCACCCGCATCGCCCGTATTGCCCTGGAAAGTGGCCGCGGCGTGCTGGAACTGGTGCGCGAAGAAGGCTTGCTCGACGACGCCATGCTCGACGACATCCTGCGCCCGGAAAACATGATTGCTCCGCGTCTGGTACCGCTCAAAGCGTGATCGACACGAACACCGCTCACCAGGTCGAGGGACTAGACACCTCTCACCTTTTGAGGGCTTGGGGATCTTCCCCAAGCCCTTTTTTTAATTGATAGCAGCAAAGGATGACTGAATCTGTGGGAAGGAACCTACTCGCGATAAACAACGACGTGCTGCCCGTAGTAAACCGCGTCGCCAGCCAACGCGAGCAGGCTTGCCCCCACAATAACCTGACCGAAAGGCCAGGTGTTTCAAAGGATTCGTTTCGTCGGATGCACCACAACTGTGCAGACGGGCACCGCGCTGATAGGTATAGTGCCGCCCCTCTTCGCATGAGTGATCGTCTGCAGCGAGATCCTTAAACATGCGAAAACCGAACTAATAACAACCCGCAAAAATGGACCAGGACGAAACATTGCCTCACCTGTCGTGCCGCGCGCCGACCGATGTAACGCGACATTTCAAATGGCCAGCATTTGCTTAAACAAAAAACAGCGAGGAATACTCATGCTCGAAGTCATCAACGACTTCCTTTCAGGGAAAGTGCTGATCGTGCTCATTGTCGGGCTCGGTGGCTACTTCACGATCCGCTCGCGTTTCGTGCAGTTCCGTCATTTCTTTCACATGTTCACGGTGTTCCGTGACAGCCTGAAAAGCAGCACTGACCAACTCAGTTCCTTCCAGGCCCTGATGCTCAGCCTGGCTGGCCGTGTCGGCGCGGGCAACATCGCCGGTGTCGGCATCGCCGTGACCCTGGGTGGTCCTGGTGCGGTGTTCTGGATGTGGGTGACTGCCCTGGTCGGTATGTCCAGCAGCTTCTTCGAATGCTCCCTCGGCCAGCTCTACAAGCGCTGCGACTCCGAAGGCCAGTACCGTGGCGGCCCGTCCTACTACATCCAGCACGGCCTGCATAAACGCTGGTTGGGCATGATCATGGCGTTCCTGCTGCTGATCACCTTCGGCTTCGCCTTCAACGGCCTGCAAGCCCACGCCGTGACCCACTCCCTGAACAACGCTTTCGGCTTTGACACTACCTACACCGGCCTGGCCCTGGCGGTATTGCTGGGCCTGGTGTTCATTGGCGGGATCAAGCGCATCGCCAAGGTGGCCGACCTGCTGGTACCGGTCAAAACCCTGGCGTACATAGGCGTAACTCTCTACGTGATCGTGCTGCAGTTCGAACACGTACCGGACATGCTGGCGACTATTGTCAGAAGTGCGTTCGGTCTGGACCAAGCCTTTGGCGGTCTGATCGGCAGCGCCATCATCATGGGCGTCAAGCGTGGCGTATTCGCCAACGAAGCCGGCCTGGGCAGTGCGCCTAACGTGGCCGCCGTAGCCTCGGTCGAGCATCCGGTAGCACAGGGTGTGGTCCAGGCGTTCAGCGTGTTCCTGGACACCTTCGTGATCTGCACCTGCACCGCGCTGCTGATCCTGTTGTCGGGCTTCTACACCCCTGGCTTCGAAGGCGACGGCATTGCTCTGACCCAGAACTCCCTGGCCGCCGTGGTCGGTGACTGGGGTCGGATTTTCATCTCCGTGGCCCTGTCGTTGTTCGTGTTCACCTCGATCCTCTACAACTACTACCTGGGTGAGAACAATCTGCGCTTCATGGTCGGTGAAAACCGCAAGGTGCTGATCGGCTATCGCGCCCTGGTGCTGGTATTGATCTTCTGGGGTGCCATCGAGAACCTGGGTACCGTGTTCGCCTTCGCAGACATCACCATGACCCTGCTGGCGTTCGTGAACCTGATCGCGCTGTTCCTGCTGTTCAAGGTCGGCATGCGCATCCTGCGTGACTACGATGACCAGCGTGCGGCCGGCATCAAGGTTCCAGTCTTCGACTCCAGCAAGTTCCCGGACCTGGACCTGGACCGCAACGCATGGCCAGCCACCCCGTCGGCACCGGTTGCCAAACCTGACGCCGAGACTGCTGGCGTGGCCGCAGCGCAACGCTGATCGGTAACAAGCAAAAAACCGGGCGCATCCCCTGCGCCCGGCGTGACACAGCCTAAGGTCGGCGTCATGCTCGGCCTTATGTTGTGGCAGCGAAGTAGAGCTGCCGTTTTCGTCCTCGGAGAACCCCCATGAATTCCTCGACCTATCCTGCCGCGCAGCACGTCATGGTGCTCTACACCGGTGGAACCATCGGCATGCAGGCCAGCGCCCACGGCCTGGCCCCGGCATCCGGTTTCGAAGCGCGGATGCGCGATTACCTGCACAGCCAACCCGAACTCGTCGTCCCGCAATGGCGTTTCCGGGAAATGTCGCCGCTGATCGACAGCGCCAACATGACCCCGGCCTATTGGCAGCAACTGCGCGAAGCCGTGGTCGATGCCGTGGACGTGCAGGGTTGCGACAGCATCCTGATCCTGCACGGCACCGACACCCTGGCCTACAGCGCCGCGGCGATGAGCTTCCAACTGTTGGGCCTGCATGCGCGAGTCTGCTTCACCGGCTCGATGCTGCCCGCCGGCGTGACCGACAGCGACGCCTGGGAAAACCTCAGCGGCGCGCTGGTCGCCCTTGGCCAGGGTCTGGCGCCGGGCGTGCACCTGTACTTCCACGGTGAACTGCTGGCGCCAACCCGTTGCGCGAAAGTGCGCAGCTTCGGTCGCCACCCGTTCAAGCGCCTGGAACGCCAGGGTGGCGGCGTCAAAGCCTCCTCGCTGCCGGCGCAGTTGAATTACAACCAGCCCAAGCAACTGGTGAACATCGCGGCGCTGCCGCTGTTTCCCGGCATCAGCGCGCAGATCCTGGACGGCCTGCTGGGCAGCGGCATCCAGGGCCTGGTGCTGGAATGCTACGGCAGCGGCACCGGGCCGAGCGACAACCCGGCCTTCCTCGCCAGCCTCGAGCGGGCGCGGGACAGCGGCGTGGTGGTGGTGGCGGTGACCCAATGCCATGAAGGTGGCGTCGAGCTGGACGTTTACGAAGCTGGCAGTCGCTTGCGTGGCGTTGGCGTGCTGTCCGGCGGCGGCATGACCCGCGAGGCCGCGTTCGGCAAGTTGCAGGCCTTGATTGGCGCAGGGCTGCCAGTGGATGAGGTTCGGCGGCTGGTAGAGCTGGACCTGTGTGGCGAGCTGAGCTGACACCCGGCAAACCCTGTGGGAGGGGGCACTTGTGGGAGCAAAGCTTGCTCGCGATGCGGGCGACACGGATCAACTGTAAGGTCGCGTCATCGTTCTTCGCGAGCAAGCTTTGCTCCCACAGGTTTACTCCCACATTAGAGGTTGTGTTGAACCTTCGATTTTCACCCGGCATATAACTTGCTCCGTTTCCAACCTCCCCCAGGCTGGAAACGGACATGCTTCATTCCCACCTCACCACCCTCAACGCCGTCTCCCTGGTACTGAGCACCTTCAAGAGCCAAGGGCTGTCCAGTGAGGCATTGCTGGCCGGCAGCGGCATCAGCGCGGCGGACCTGAGCCGGGCCGATACGCGCATCACCACCAACCAGGAGATGCAAGTCTGCGCCAACGCCGTGGCCCTCAAGCGCGACATCGGCCTGGAACTGGGCCGGCGCATGCACGTTTCGTCCTACGGCATGCTCGGTTATGCCCTGCTCACCAGTGCCACCTTAGGTGACGCCTTGCGCCTGGCGCTGCGCTATCCGGCGCTATTGGGAACACTCTTCGAACTGAACCTGGACGATGACGGCCAGTACATCTGGTTCAGCGCCAGCGATTATCGGGAGAACCCGGCCCTGGCGGTGTTCAATGCCGAGTTCTGCATGGTTTCGCTGAAGGTCATCTGCAACGACCTCCTTGGTCATGCACTGCCCTTGCGTGCGGCACGCTTCGAACATCCGGCGCCCGACTACCAGGTACGCTACACCGCGCCCTTCGACTGCCCGGTGCGCTTTGACAGCGACGATAATGCGTTCGCCTTCGAGCGCCACTGGCTCGAACAACCCTTGCCCCTGGCCGACCCCATCACCCATCACGCCATGGCCGAACGTTGCCGCCGGCAGAACACCGAGTTCACCGGACGCCAGGCCTGGCTGGGGCGGATCCGCCAGTTGCTCGACGCCCAACTGGACGCCGCCCCCGGGCTGGAAGGCCTGGCCGAACAGATGAACTGTTCGGCGCGCACCTTGCGCCGGCACCTCAAGGACCTGGGCTGCAGCTATCAGGAACTGCTGGACGAACTGCGCTTCGAACGGGCCAAGCAGATGCTCTGCGAGGACCAATTGCCGATCTATCGAATCGCCGAACGACTGGGCTTCAGCGAAACCGCCAGCTTCCGCCACGCCTTCGTGCGCTGGAGCGGCGTCGCGCCAAGCCAGTTCAGGGCCTGACCCCTTCCTGGGAGTCGCCGCTTGCATGGACGACATCTAATCCCTGTGGGAGCAAGGCTTGCCCGCGATGGCGTCAGACCAGACACATCCTGCTCCAACATTCCAAGTCGGATCTACTCCTGCTGTCCTAGCCTTGAACTAAAGGACAGATTAAGGATGATCACTTGTGACAACACTGCCTCATTCCCAACAGTTGCGTTCCGGACGTTATTCGCAGTCTGGACAAATCTATTTACTGACCGTGAATACGCGCGACCGCGAGCCGTTTTTTGGCCGCTTCGAGACAGGACGCTTGGTGGTTGACGCCTTCCGAAAGGCTCAGGAAGAACAATTTGCCCATTCGTTGGCCTGGGTGGTGATGCCAGACCATTTTCACTGGCTGATCGAATTGCAGGGTATAGAACTCTCCAAGCTGATCGCGCGAACAAAGTCTCGGACCACGGTTGTCTTCAATCGATTGATGCAGCGGGAAGGATCGCTTTGGCAGGAGGGATTTCATGACCGGGCCATTCGCAAGGAGGAAGATCTGCAAACAGTCGCTCGATATATCGTGGCAAACCCGCTGCGAGCCGGTTTAGTTACAAAAATTGGGGACTACCCATTGTGGGACGCGATCTGGATCTGATGCGATTCAAGCTGCGCCCATGATGGCCTCATCGCGGGCAAGCCTTGCTCCCACTGGTATTCCAAATGCTGCTTTTGGGGGGGAGCAAACCTGCTTCCACAGGCATTC
>NZ_ATLN01000051.1:0-18679 GCF_000416195.1 Pseudomonas sp. CFII68 | reverse complement strand
CCATAAGCCGCCGTTACCGAAGAAACGGATCTACTCACCAAAGCGGGTTTCCGCAAGGCGAAAAAAAACGGCGCTTCCCATCTCTGAAAAAAGCGCCGTTTCCAAGTGAACAGCAAAGCAAACTCAAGCGCTATGGTAAGTCGGCAAAGCAAACCGATGCTGGCTCTGCAACAAGGTGATCTGGGGCAACTCGCTAGCCTGTTCAGCCAGGTCACGACGAATCGCACTGATCGCCCAGGACAACTGATCCCCCGCATGCAATTGAGCATAGGAAATCGTGCGTTTGAACAGCTTGCCGTCACTATTACGCAAGGTCAGCAAAATGCCGCCATCCGGGCGGGGCTGGGTGGTCACTTCGTAGTTGGAAAACAGGGACGCAAACTTTTCTTGAATCATGTTCATAGTTGACTGCTCCATGTATGGCAAACCGTGGAGGGGAGGTTGCACTGTCTGTGCCAGCATTTGGATTTATATAAAACCCTTTAAAAACAGATAGTTATGTTTTTGCTGTATTTTTGATTTCGTGCATCTTGCATGAATCGCCATCGTGCATCCTGCATTTTGCGTGGTCGGGCAATGATTTTTGGAACCAAATCGTTTTGCGGCGCTCACGCTTCGCCTGTCTCGGGCAGCGGATACAAAACATTGCAAAAACCGCGTGTACAGCGCCGCAATTGCCAGCGTACTTTCGAGCCAAATCACCTCCTGCCCGATAACAAGAACCGAGACCCACGAGGTCGAACGGGGAAGATCACCATGAGTCGTACACCCAGCGACGCGATTACCTGGGGCATGATGCTGCGCAAGCTGCCAGCCATTGCCAGAGCCGTCCCCCGGATCGTCAAAGGCATGAAGCTGGCCAACGTCCAGGACCCGACCCAGCCTTGCGGCCTGGGCTGGTGTTTCGAGCAGGCCACGCAACGCAATCCCCAGGGCCCGGCACTGCTGTGCGGCGCTACGGTGTTGAGTTATGCACAGGTCAACGCGCAGGCCAATCGCATCGCCCATTACCTGCTGGCCCAGGGCATCGGCAAGGGCGATTGCGTGGCGATATTCATCGAGAACCGGCCACAGCTGTTGATCAGCGTGCTGGCGATGGCCAAGGTTGGCGCGGTCAGTGCCATGCTCAACACCTCGCAAACCGGCGACGCGCTGGTGCACAGCCTGGCCCTGGTCAACCCGGTCGCGGTGGTGGTGGGGGATGAGCGGGTCGCGGCCTTCAACGACATACGAGAGCGAACCACTCTATCGAGCAGCAGGACCTGGTGGCTGGCGGATCAGGACAGCGCCGATATCCCGTCCGATGCCCCGTCCGGTTTCATCGACCTGATGGCTGGCGGCGAGGATTACCCAAGCGATAACCCGGCGAGCAGCCAGCAGGTGTTCTGCAACGACCCGTGTTTTTATCTCTACACCTCGGGCACCACCGGGCTGCCCAAGGCTGGGGTGTTTCGCCATGGTCGCTGGATGCGCACGTCCACCAGCTTCGGCCTGATCGCCTTGGACATGCAGCCCGACGATGTCGTGTATTGCACGTTGCCGCTGTACCACGCCACGGGCTTGTGCGTGTGCTGGGGCGCAGCGATCTGTGGTGCATCGGGCTTCGCGATTCGGCGCAAGTTCAGCGCCAGCCAGTTCTGGAGCGACGTACGCCGCTACCGGGCGACCACGCTGGGGTATGTCGGTGAGTTGTGCCGCTACCTGATCGACCAGCCTGTCGCTGCCGATGACCGCCACCACGGTGTGAAGAAAATGATCGGCAACGGTCTGCGGCCCGGGGCCTGGTCGACCTTCAAGACCCGGTTTGGCATCGACCACATCTGTGAGCTGTATGCGGCCAGCGACGGCAATATCGGTTTCACCAACATCCTGAATTTCGACAACACCATCGGGTTTTCCCTGATGGGCTGGGAATTGGTGCAGTACGACCATGCCAGCGGCCTGCCGTTGCGCAACCTGCAAGGTCGCATGCAAAAAGTGCCCAGGGGCCAACCGGGCCTGTTGCTGGCGCGGATCGACGAGAAGGCGCCACTGGATGGCTACACCGATCAGGCCTTGACCGAAAAAACCATCTGCCGGGATGTCTTTGCGCCGGGTGATCGTTACTTCAATACCGGAGACCTGTTGCGCAACATTGGTTTCGGGCATGGGCAGTTCGTTGATCGACTCGGCGATACCTATCGCTGGAAAGGCGAAAACGTCTCCACCACGGAAGTCGAAAATGTGCTGCTGCAACATCCGCAGGTGGCCGAGGCAGTGGCTTATGGCGTGGAGATCAATGGCACCAATGGCCGTGCCGGCATGGCGGCAATCACCCCGTCCGAATCCCTGGCGACCCTGGACTTCAGCGAGTTGTTGCAGTTTTTGCAAGGCAAGCTGCCTGCCTATGCCGTGCCGCTGTTCCTGCGTATCAAGGTAAAAATGGACACCACCGGCACCTTCAAGTACCAGAAGACTCGCCTCAAGGCCGAAGCGTTCGACCCATGCGTTACCGGGGATGAGCCGATCTTCGCCTGGCTGCCGGGAACCGATACTTACGTGCGGGTGGATCGGCAGCTGGCCGTTCGGATTCAGGGCGGACAATTGCGTTATTGATTCTGACTATGACGGGCACAGTGAAAAAAGGGATGACAGCGCCCGGGTCCCTCGGGAAACTAGCCGCTTTGCGAAGACCCGAGTGGAGTTTCCCATGTCCGATACTAGCCGCCAGATGACCCCGGAAGAGGCTGCGGAGTTTGCCGAGCAGGTGTTCAACGTCGCACGCCAGGGTGATGCGGCCATGATGGCCGCGTTGCTGAGCAAGGGCCTGCCACCCAACCTGCGTAACCACAAGGGCGACACCTTGTTGATGCTGGCCGCTTACCACGGGCATGTGGAAACGGTGAAAGTGTTGCTGGAGCACAAGGCCGATCCGGAAATCCGCAACGACAACGGCCAGAGCCCGATTGCCGGCGCGGCGTTCAAGGGCGACCTGGCGGTGGTTTCGGCGTTGGTGGATGGCGGCGCGCAAGTGGAAGGCGCCTCCTTCGATGGTCGTACCGCGCTGATGATGGCGGCGATGTTCAACCGCGTGGAAATCGTCGACTACCTGATCGGCAAAGGCGCCGACCCGAAAGCCAAGGATGCCAACGGCGTCTCGGCCCTCGATGCCGCCAAGACCATGGGCGCGGTGGACACCACGGCGCAGTTGGAAAAGTTGTTGGGCTGAAAGGCTGTGGGAGCAAAGCTTGCTCGCGATACAGGCACCTCGGTTCCAGAGAGACCGCGTTGTTTTCATCGCGGGCAAGCTTTGCTCCCACAAAATGCTCGTTCACCACAGGTCCTTCTCCAATCCTAATCTGCATGCGAATGCGCTATCCTGCCCGCCCTCAAAACACCCTTCGCCACAGGATTCACCCCATGAAAGCCGCCCTCATCGAACTCATCGGTAAAATCAGCTCTGGCTGCCTCGGCGAGGCGGACATCGCGAAAATCGCTGACGAAGCGGCCCAGGCCTACGCCGATCCGACGGTTTTCCTGGCGGCCAACCCCGATATCAACTACGACGACACGTTCCCCATCCCGTTGGGTGAGTGGGTAGTGGTGGGCAGCCTGCCGGACACCGTGCTGTTCCAGGCCGACACCTACGTGGACCTGTTCGAACAGATCGTCGCCTCGTTCGGCCCCGGCGTGGCGTTCAACCTCAAGCCCAAGCAACTGGCGAAGACCGAAGCCCTGACCGCGCTGAACCGCATCCAGATCCAGATGAGCAGCCTGAACAAGGAAAACGGCGGCTACGTGCTGATGAACTTCAGCCAATTGCTCGACGATGAATTGCAAATGGTGCTGGTGTACGGCAACGACGTGCCGCGGGTGCTGGAGCTGTGTGCCGAAGTCGGCATCACCGCCGCGCCGGCCCTGGAAGCCCTCAAGGTCGCGGTCCACGTCTGAAGCAATAAAACGGAACCCTTGCCTGGCGCCCGCTATCCTAAGGGTGCACATCACCATTTGGGAGCGACACCATGGGTTCCACTTTCAACGGCCTGGTCGGCCTGATCATCCTGGCGCTCGATATCTGGGCGATCATCAATGTACTCAAGAGTGGCGCGCAAATCGGGATGAAAATCCTCTGGGTGCTGCTGATCCTGCTGTTGCCGGTACTGGGCCTGATCATCTGGGCGATTGCCGGACCGCGTGGCAACGTGCGGATTTGACACGCTCCACCCAAAAGCCCGGGCGCTGAAGGCGACCGGGCTTTTTTAGGCGTGGGGTACTCAGGCCGTGGCCAGGGACGGCTTGCGCGAGGTGCTCAAGAAGCGCAGCAAGGCCAACAGTGGGAAGGCACTGCCGACGATCACCACCCACAACCAGCCGCCGTGTTCGTACACCGCACTGGCAATCGATGAGCCGAAGGCGCCACCGACGAAGATGCTGGTCATGTACAGCGCATTCAGCCGGCTGCGACTCTTGGCATCGAGGGCATAGATGGTGCGCTGGCCCAGGACCATGTTCATCTGCACACAGAAATCCAGGACCACGCCGGTCACTGCCAGGCCGATCACGCTGTACAGCGGATGGATGAACGCCGGCAGGAAACTCAGGCTGGCGAACAACATCGCCAGCAGCGAGGCGTTGCGGGTATGGCCGGCATCCGCCAGGCGACCGGCGATGGGGGCGGCGATGGCGCCAATGGCACCGACCAGGGCGAACAAGGCGATTTCAGTCTGGGACAGGCCATGGTTGCGTGACAGTTCCAGTGGCACGGCGGTCCAGAACAGGCTGAACGTGGCGAACAGGCAAGCCTGGTAGAACGCCCGTTGCCGCAACAGCGGTTGTTGGCGCAGCAGGGTGCCGAGCGAGCCCAGCAGTTGGCCATAAGAGGCACTGTGGTCGGGCTGGCGCTTGGGCACGGTCAGCGCCAGGACGATGCTGATGGCGGCCATCAATGCGGCGGCGATGATGAACATGGCCCGCCAGCCGAAGTGATCGGCCACGACGCTGGAGACTGGCCGCGCCAGCAGGATCCCCAGCAGCAGGCCGCCCATGATCCCACCCACGACCCGACCCCGGGTCTCCTCCGGCGCCAGGTGTGCGGCCAGCGGAATCAGGACTTGCACCGACACCGAGCTGAACCCCACCAACAGCGAAACCAGCAGGAATACGTTCGGTTGATCGGTGAACGCTGCCCCTAACAAACTGGCGATCGCCACCACGGTGGTGATGATCATCAGCCGCCGGTTTTCCAGCAAGTCACCCAACGGCACCAGGAAAAACAGGCCCAGGGCATAACCGATCTGGGTCAGCGAGACGATCAGGCTGGCCATGGTGCTGCTCAGGCCGACGTCGGGTGCGATCAGTTCGATGATGGGTTGGGCGTAGTAGATGTTGGCGACGATGGCGCCACAGCAGAAGGCGAAGAGCAGGACCATGCCGCGGGTCAAGGTGCTGCCGGGCGTGGGGGAATGAGCACTCATGGCAATCTCGTCAGTGAACAGGAAAGATGGCGCGAGGCTAAAGCGTTAGGGGGCCCTGGAACAGGGCTTGCGATTGATATCAGTCATGCTTGCAGTTGATGATGGGGCGCACAAGGAAGCTGGGAAGATTTTGTGGCAAGGGGATCTCTGGACCAAAGCTTGGTGGTCGGGGCCAGCCTGTGTGGGAGCAAGGCTTGCCCGCGATACAGGCACCTCGGTTCCAGAGGCACCGCGCTGTTTTCATCGCGAGCAAGCTTTGCTCCCACAGATCCCTTTGCCACAGGCTCGCGTACAGCTTGTTCTACCTTATTGCCCGCTGTAGATCTGGTCGAACACCCCACCGTCATTGAAGTGAGTCTTCTGCACCGTGCGCCAGTCGCCGAAGGTTTTTTCCACGGACAGGAAGTCGACTTTCGGGAAGCGGTCGGTGTATTTGGCCAGTACCGCCGGGTCCCGTGGGCGCAGGTAGTTGGCAGCGGCGATTTCCTGGCCTTCGGGCGACCACAGGTACTTGAGGTAGGCCTCGGCGGCTTCGCGGGAGCCTTTTTTCTCGACGACTTTGTCGACCACGCTGACCGGTGGCTCGGCCTCGGCGGACACGCTCGGGTAGATCACTTCGAACTGGTCGCGGCCGAATTCGCGGGCGATCATCTCCGCTTCGTTTTCAAAGGTCACCAGCACGTCGCCGATCTGGTTGGTCATGAAGGTGGTTGTCGCGGCGCGACCGCCGGTGTCCAGTACCGGTGCCTGCTTGAACAGTTTGCCGACGAAGGCCTTGGCCTTGTTCTCGTCACCGCCATTTTTCAGCACGTAACCCCAGGCCGAGAGGTAGGTGTAGCGACCGTTGCCGGAGGTTTTCGGGTTGGGCACGATCACCTGCACACCGTCCTTGAGCAGGTCGGGCCAGTCTTTCAAGGCTTTCGGGTTGCCTTTGCGCACGATGAACACCGTGGCCGAGGTGAACGGCGCGCTGTTGTTCGGCAAGCGGGTGACCCAGTTCTCGGGCACCAGTTTGCCGTTGTCCGCTAGGGCGTTGATGTCGGTGGCCATGTTCATGGTGATGACATCCGCCGGCAGCCCGTCGATCACCGAACGCGCCTGCTTGCTGGAGCCGCCGAACGACATCTGCACGGTGATGTTTTCGTTGTGCTCGGCCTGCCAGTGTTTCTGGAAGGCGGTGTTGTAGTCCTTGTAGAAATCGCGCATCACGTCGTAGGAAACGTTGAGCAGGGTCGGGGCGGCGTGGGCCAGGCTGCCAAAGGTCAGGCCGACGGCGAGAAGAGAGGCGCCAAAGAAGTTCTTCACTGCGAATTCCTTTTTATCAACGGGGGTTCCGGGCAATTAGCCAGCACACTAGCTGCAAGCCTATAGACCTTCAAGCATCAAAAAGTGCTTTGCTTATTCCAATTTCTTAAACAACGCATTGCCACAACGGGAGCAGAAAGCGGCACCGTGTTCGTGGTTGTTTTTGCTGCACACCGGGCAATCGTGCTGGAGCTGGTCGCCGCGCATGGCCGTGGCCAGTTCAGCCGTGAAAATACCCGTTGGCACGGCGATGATCGAGTAACCGGTGATCATCACCAGGGATGACACCACCTGGCCCAGTGGCGTCTTGGGCACGATGTCGCCGAAGCCCACCGTGGTCAGTGTCACGATAGCCCAATAGATGCCTTTGGGGATGCTGGTAAAGCCATTCCCAGGGCCTTCGATGACGTACATCAGCGTGCCGAATACCGTTACCAGGGTCGAGACGCTGACCAGGAACACGATGATTTTCTGCTTGCTCCCCCGCAGTGCCGCCATCAGGTAGTTGGCCTGCTTGAGGTAAGGGCTGAGCTTGAGCACACGGAAAATCCGCAGCATGCGGATGATCCGAATGATCAACAGGTATTGGGCATCGCTGTAGTACAGCGCCAGGATCCCCGGCACGATCGCCAGCAGGTCCACCAGCCCGTAGAAACTGAAGGCATAGCGCAGCGGCTTGGGCGAGCAGTACAGGCGCAGGCCGTACTCGACGATGAAGATGAAGGTGAAGCCCCACTCGATACCGGCCAGCAGGGCCGCGTAGTTTTTGTGCACGCTGTCGATGCTGTCGAGCATCACGATCACCAGGCTGGCGAGGATGATCAACAGCAAGGTGCTGTCGAAGCGCCGGCCGGCGACGGTGTCGGTCTGGAAAATGATCACGTAGAGGCGTTCGCGCCAATTGTTGCTGCTTTGCATAATCGTCGCCTGAACCGGAATCAGCGAAGCCTAGGGCGATTGCCCTGCAGAGCGCAAGGCGCGCTGTCGAGGCTGGCCTGGCGCCACACCCGGCCGCTGGCCTGGATCAGCCAACACGCGAGGATGAACGGTGCCGTCAGTGGGGGAAGGCCGAGGGCGATAAAACCTGGGGCAAGCATGACCGCCAGGAGAATGCCCGCCAGTGGCAGCCAGGGTTGGCGGCGCTGCTGGCTGAGGGCCAGAGCCACCAACACTGGGTTGTAACCGCCAAGGCCGCAAAGGGCGGTTGCGTTTTCATGTTGCGACAAGGCGAAGGCCAGGCCGGCGGCGGAACCGAACAATGCCCAACCGGCAGCGCGACGGTCGGCCAGCAGCAGGCCCGCCGCGATCAGCGCACCGGCCGCCGGATGGCCGAGAAACATGACCTGGCCCAGCCCGCTCAAATGCGCGGCCAGCAGGTTGGGTATCGTCATTTCAATCGTGGTGGTTGGGGGCGGCGGCAGGGTGAAACTCATCAGCAGCCAAGCCAACCCGACAAAAGGCGCGGTGTAGGCGGGCAGGCATCGAGGGCCTCGGCTGCGCTTGAGCCATTGCTGGGTCAGCATCGCGCTGAGACCGCCTGCGGCGATGATCAACGGTGGCAACAGGACGGACCAGGGCAACGCGAGGCTCAGCAACAAGCCCAGCAGGATGCCGTTGTAGCTGAACAGCCCGACTTGCCGGTCGGCCTTGGCGTAACCGCGTCGCTGGGCCGTGAGCAACCCGGCCACCCCGCCCAGCAACGCACCGCCGAACAGGGCGGGCGCAGTGAGCAGGATCGCCAGCAGGCACAGCAGGCCGCACAACGGATGGCGCTGGAGGAAGACTTGGCTGAAGCCGTTGAGCAGGGCGGTGGCCCAGTCGGGGCAGTGGGTGGTGGAAGAATGGTTGGGCATGATGGGTCAGAGGTAAGAGAGCACTGTGGCCAGAGATAGCCCCGTAGGAGCTGTGTAGGAGCGGTGTAGGAGCTGTCGAGTGCAACGAGGCTGCGATCTTCCCCCTACCCATTGAGTCGAGAGTGAACGATCAAGATCAAAAGATCGCAGGCTTCGCCAACTCCTACAGAAACAACTCTGGTCACAGAAAATTAGATCAGCGTCTCAATGCGCAACGAATTGGTCGACCCCGGCTGCCCGAACGGCACGCCCGCGGTGATCAGCAAGGTATCGCCGCGCTGGGCCATGCCTTGGGCCTGGGCGATTTCCAGGGCGGTGGAACAGACTTCATCCACCTGCTTCAACCGATCGTTGACCACCGAGTGCACGCCCCAGGCCACCGTCAGGCGGCGAGCGGTCTGCAGGTTCGGTGTGAGGTTGAGGATCGGCACCGTCGGCCGTTCCCGCGCCGCCCGTAGACTGGAGCTGCCCGATTCGCTGTAGTTCACCAGCACCGCCACTGGCAGCACGTTGCTGATGCGACGGATCGCGCAACTGATCGCATCCGACACCGTGGCCTCGGCTTTTGGCCGGCTGACATCCAGTTGCGCCTGGTAGTCGGGGCCGTTTTCCACTTGGCGGATGATCTTGCTCATCATCTGCACGGCTTCGAGGGGGTAATCCCCGGAAGCGGTTTCCGCCGACAGCATCACCGCATCGGCCCCCTCGGCCACGGCGTTGGCCACGTCGGTGACTTCGGCGCGGGTGGGCGCCGGGGAGAAGCGCATCGACTCGAGCATCTGGGTCGCCACCACCACCGGTTTGCCGAGGGCGCGGCAGGTGCCGATGATGTTCTTCTGAATCTGCGGCACGCTCTCGGCCGGGACTTCGACACCCAGGTCACCGCGGGCGACCATGATCGCGTCGCTCAATTCGGCGATTTCCCGCAATTGGGCCACCGCCGACGGCTTCTCGATCTTCGCCATCAGGAACGCCTGGTTGCCGATCAGCGCGCGAGCCTCGCGGATGTCCTCGGGACGCTGGACGAACGACAGCGCCACCCAGTCCACGCCCAGCTCCAGGCCGAAACTCAAGTCGCGCCGGTCCTTGGCGGTCAACGGGCTCAAGTCGAGCACGGCCTGGGGCACGTTCACGCCTTTGCGGTCCGACAGCTCGCCGCCGTTGAGCACCTCGGTGTCGATGGCGTCGCTGTGCCTGGCGGTCACGCGCAGGCGCAACTTGCCGTCGTCCAGCAGCAGGTCCATGCCGGGCTCCAGGGCCGCGATGATTTCCGGGTGGGGCAGGTTGACCCGGCGTTGATCGCCGGGCGTCGGGTCCAGGTCCAGACGCAGGGCCTGGCCGCGTTGCAGCAGGACCTTGCCGTCGGCGAATCGGCCGACCCGCAGCTTCGGACCTTGCAGGTCCATCAGGATGCCCAGCGGGTAATTGAGCTGCTGCTCGACCTCGCGAATCCACTGGTAGCGCTGGGCGTGGTCGGCATGCTCGCCGTGGCTGAAGTTCAGGCGGAAGATGTTCACGCCGGCCTGTACCAGCGCGCGGATGTCATCGATGCCGCGGGTGGCGGGGCCTAGGGTGGCGAGGATCTTGACCTTCTTATCAGGCGTCATGTTCGGGGTTCTCAAGGATCAGGATGGCGCGAAAGTCATTGACGTTGGTGCGGGTCGGTTCGGTGACGATCAGCGCATCCAGGGCGGCGAAGTAGCCATAGCCGTTGTTGTTGTCCAACTCGTCGCTGGCGCACAGGCCCAGCGCGGCGGCGCGGCGATAGCTGTCCGGGGTCATGAGGGCACCGGCGTTGTCTTCGGAACCGTCGATGCCGTCGGTGTCGCCGGCCAGCGCGTAGATGCCGGGATGACCCTTGAGGCTGTCGGTCAGGCTCAGCAGGAATTCTGCATTGCGCCCGCCACGACCGTCGCCGCGCACGGTGACGGTGGTTTCGCCGCCGGAGAGGATCACGCACGGCGCCGCCAGTGGCTGGCCGTGCAGGGCGATTTGCCGGGCGATGCCAGCGTGGACTTTCGCCACCTCCCGGGATTCGCCTTCCAGGTCGCCGAGGATCAATGGGCTGAAACCGGCCTGGCGCGCCTTCACCGCCGCGGCCTCCAATGACTGCTGGGGGCGGGCGATCAATTGGAAGTGGTTGCGGGCCAGGCTCGGGTCGCCGGGCTTGACGGTTTCCGATGCCGGGCTGTGCAACCAGTTGCGCACCGAGGCCGGCACCTCGATCTGGTAGCGCTGGAGAATCGCCAGGGCTTCGGCCGACGTGCTGGGGTCGGCCACGGTGGGGCCGGAGGCAATGACCGTGGCAAGATCCCCGGGCACATCGGAGATCGCGTAGGTGTACACCGTCGCCGGCCAGCAGGCCTTGCCCAGGCGCCCGCCCTTGATCGCCGAGAGGTGCTTGCGCACGCAATTCATCTCGCCGATGGTCGCGCCGGATTTGAGCAGGGCTTTGTTGATCGATTGCTTGTCGGCCAGGGTGATGCCTTCGGCGGGCAAGGCGAGCAGGGCAGAACCGCCGCCGGACAGCAGGAAGATCACCCGGTCGTCTTCGCTGAGGTTGCTGACCATTTCCAGCACCCGCTGGGCCACGGCCAGGCCTGCGGCATCAGGCACCGGGTGGGCGGCTTCCACTACTTCGATTTTCTGGCAGGGCGCGCCATGGCCGTAGCGGGTTACCACCAGGCCAGAGACTTCACCCTGCCAGCAGCGCTCGACCACTTGCGACATGGCCGCCGCGGCCTTGCCGGCACCGATGACGATCACTCGGCCGCTGCGGTCGCTGGGCAGGTAGCGTTCAAGGACGTGTTGCGGATGGGCCGCGTCAATGGCTGTGGCAAACAGCTCGCGCAGCAGTTGTTGCGGATCGACCGACATGGCGGGCTCCCGGGATTCTTGTTATTTGAAGGGCAACGCAGACCCCTGTGGGAGCGGGCTTGCTCGCGAAGGCGGTGTGTCAGTCAATACTTCATTGGCAGATCGATCACTTTCGCGAGCAAGCCCGCTCCCACAGGGTTTTTGGTGTGTCAGTTGTCGCGGATGGAGAAATTGGCCATGTGCTCCAACCCCTTGATCAGCGCCGAGTGATCCCAGTGGCTGCCGCCGATGGCCGCGCAGGTGCTGAACACTTGTTGGGCGTTGGCGGTGTTGGGCAGGTTGATGTTCAGTTCCCTGGCGCCTTGCAGCGCCAGGTTCAGGTCCTTCTGGTGCAGGCTGATGCGGAAGCCCGGGTCGAAGGTGCCCTTGATCATGCGTTCGCCGTGCACTTCGAGGATCTTCGACGAAGCGAAACCGCCCATCAGCGCTTCACGGACCTTGGCCGGGTCGGCACCGTTTTTCGAGGCGAACAACAACGCTTCGGCTACCGCCTGGATGTTCAAGGCAACGATGATCTGGTTCGCCACTTTGGCGGTCTGGCCGTCGCCGTTGCCGCCCACCAGGGTGATGTTCTTGCCGATGGCCTGGAACAGCGGCAGGGCCCGCTCGAAGGCGGCGCTGTCGCCACCGACCATGATGCTCAGCGTCGCGGCCTTGGCGCCGACTTCACCGCCGGACACCGGTGCATCGAGGTACTGCGCGCCTTTTTCATTGATCTTCGCCGCGAACGCCTTGGTGGCGGTGGGGGAGATCGAACTCATGTCGATCACCACCTTGCCCGCGCCCACACCCGCCGCCACGCCGTCGGCGCGGAACAGCACGTCGTCGACCTGCGGCGTGTCCGGGACCATGACGATGATGAACTCGGCTTCCTGGGCCACTTCCTTCGGGTTGGCCAGCGCCACCGCGCCACCCGCCAGCAAGTCGGTCGGGGCCGGGTCATGGTGTTGGGACAGGAACAGACTGTGACCGGCCTTTTGCAGGTTCAGTGCCATGGGGTGGCCCATGATGCCGGTGCCGATGAATCCGATTTTAGCCATGGGGAAATCCTCTTGTTGTTATCGCTGCTCGTAGGAGCTGTCGAGCGAAGCGAGGCTGCGATCTTTTGATCTTTCGCCCGGGACTCAAGTGTCAGGGGAAAGATCGCAGCCTCGTTGCACTCGGCAGCTCCTACAGGGGAAGGTGTTCAGATCGCGTTATGGGTTTTCAGCCAGCCCAGACCCGCTTCGGTGGTGGTCAGCGGCTTGTATTCGCAGCCGACCCAACCCGTGTAGCCAATGCGGTCCAGGTGTTCGAACAGGAAGCGATAGTTGATCTCGCCCGTGCCCGGCTCGTTGCGGCCCGGGTTGTCCGCCAGTTGCACGTGGTTGATCTCGCCCAGGTGCGCCGACAGGGTCCGGGCCAGGTCACCTTCCATGATCTGCATGTGGTAGATGTCGTACTGCAGAAACAGGTTGGCGCTGCCCACCTGCTCGCGGATCGACAGGGCCTGGGCGGTGTTGTTCAGGTAGAAGCCGGGAATGTCACGGGTGTTGATGGCTTCCATTACCAGCTTGATGCCGTTGGCCTGCAGCTTCTCGGCGGCGTATTTCAGGTTGGCGACGAAGGTTTTCTCCACCAGGGTTTCACTGCAGTTCTGCGGGCGAATCCCGGCCAGGCAGTTGACCTGGGTGTTGCCCAGCACCTGGGCGTAGGCGATGGCCAGGTCGACACCGGCGCGGAACTCCTCGACCCGGTCCGGCAGGCAGGCAATGCCGCGCTCGCCCTTGGCCCAGTCACCGGCCGGCAGGTTGAACAGCACCTGGGTCAGGCCGTTGGCGTCGAGCAAGGCCTTGAGTTCGGCGGAGCTGTAGTCATAAGGAAACAGGTATTCGACACCACTGAAACCGGCCTTGGCGGCGGCTTCGAAACGGGCGAGAAAATCCTGCTCGGTGAACAGCATGGACAGGTTGGCGGCGAAACGCGGCATGGTGGTCTCCTGTAAGTATTTGGCAAACCCCTCTGTGGGAGCGGGCTTGCTCGCGAAAGCGGTGTATCAGCCGACATCTTTGTTGGATCTGAAGCCGTCTTCGCGAGCAAGCCCGCTCCCACAGGTCAATCGAGTAGCGAAATGGCAGTCGGTGCATCGTTGCCCACAAGCGCCAGATCTTCAAATTCATTGACGGCGTTGATCTCGGTGCCCATGGAAATGTTGGTCACCCGTTCCAGGATGATCTCGACGATCACCGGCACCTTGAACTCCTCGATCATCGCCTGGGCCTGGCGCAGGGCCGGCTGGATGCCGGACGGTTCGAACACCCGCAGGGCCTTGCATCCCAGGCCTTCGGCCACGGCAACGTGATCCACGCCATAACCGTTGAGTTCCGGGGCGTTGAGGTTGTCGAAGGACAGCTGCACGCAGTAGTCCATGTCGAACCCGCGCTGGGCCTGGCGAATCAAGCCCAGGTAGGAGTTGTTCACCACGACATGGATGTAGGGCAGTTTGAACTGCGCACCCACCGCCAGCTCTTCGATCATGAACTGGAAGTCATAGTCGCCCGACAGCGCCACGACCTTGCGGCTCGGATCGGCCTTGACCACCCCCAGCGCGGCCGGAATGGTCCAGCCCAAGGGGCCGGCCTGACCGCAGTTGATCCAGTGGCGCGGCTTGTAGACATGGAGGAACTGCGCCCCGGCGATCTGCGACAGGCCAATGGTGCTGACGTAGCAGGTGTCCTTGCCGAACACCTGGTTCATTTCTTCGTACACGCGCTGTGGCTTGACCGGCACATTGTCGAAATGCGTCTTGCGTTGCAGGCTGGCCTTGCGTTGCTGGCAGTCTTGCAACCAGGCGTCGCGGTTTTTCAGCTTGCCGGCGGCTTGCCATTCACGGGCCACTTCGATGAACACCGTCAGGGCCGAGGCGGCATCGGAGACGATACCCAGGTCGGGCGTGAAGACACGGCCGATCTGGGTCGGCTCGATGTCCACGTGAATGAACGTGCGGCCTTCGGTGTAGACGTCCACCGAACCGGTATGACGGTTGGCCCAGCGGTTGCCGACGCCCAGCACCACGTCCGACTTGAGCAAGGTGGCGTTGCCGTAGCGATGGGAGGTTTGCAGGCCGACCATGCCGACCATCAGTGGGTGATCGTCGGGGATGGTGCCCCAGCCCATCAAGGTAGGGATGACGGGAATGCCGGTCAGTTCGGCGAACTCCACCAGCAGTTCGCTGGCATCGGCGTTGATGATGCCGCCACCGGCCACCAGCAACGGACGCTCAGCCTGATTGAGCATCGCCAGGGCTTTCTCGATCTGCACGCGGTTGGCCGCGGGTTTGGCCAGGGGCAGTGGCTGGTAGGCGTCGATGTCGAATTCGATCTCGGCCATCTGCACGTCGAACGGCAGGTCGATCAGCACCGGGCCCGGACGGCCGGAGCGCATCTCAAAGAACGCCTTCTGGAAGGCATACGGCACCTGGCCGGGCTCCAGCACGGTGGTTGCCCACTTGGTCACGGGTTTGACGATGCTGGTGATATCCACAGCCTGGAAGTCTTCCTTGTGCAGACGGGCGCGGGGGGCTTGCCCGGTGATGCACAGGATCGGGATCGAATCGGCCGAGGCGCTGTAGAGCCCGGTCACCATGTCGGTGCCGGCCGGGCCCGAGGTGCCGATGCACACGCCGATATTGCCAGCCTTGGTGCGGGTGTAGCCCTCGGCCATGTGCGAGGCGCCTTCAACGTGGCGAGCAAGGACGTGATCGATGCCACCCACCTTCTGCAGGGCGGAGTACAGCGGGTTGATCGCGGCACCCGGGATACCGAAGGCGGTGTCCACGCCTTCACGGCGCATTACCAGAACGGCGGCTTCGATTGCTCTCATTTTGCTCATTGTTTTGTGCCTCTTACGTTTTGTAATTGTATACAAGTGGCTTTGCGCAGAGTGTATTCACGGTAAACGGCGCAGGTCAATCCATTTCCTCAAGCATCTGTTTCATTCGTCGGAAGGCCAGGTTTTGCTACGGCCTTCCATCGATTAAGGTGCTTTGTGAAAATTATTGTATACAAAAATATGTATTGTTGTGTTCTATTTGTTGTGTTCGGTTTTGCTGAAAGTGAAGCCCACAAGGCTCTCCCATAACAAAAGAAGGACAGCACCCATGAGCGTTCTAACCTTGAAAATCGCCGTCAACCTGGCCGGGCAAGCCCTTGCCGCCGGTCGTGAAATCAGCGCTGCGCCCCTGACCGTCGCGGTCCTGGACAGCGGCGGGCACCTGGTTGCCTTGCAGCGCGAAGACGGCGCCAGCCTGCTTCGCCCGCAGATCGCCATCGGCAAGGCTTGGGGCGCCATCGCCCTGGGCAAAGGCTCACGCCTGCTGGCCCAGGACGCCCAGCAACGCCCGGCGTTTTTCGCGGCATTGAACGGGCTGGGGCAGGGCAACGTCGTACCGGCACCGGGTGGGGTGTTGATCAGGGATCAGGATGGGAAGGTGCTGGGGGCGATTGGTGTCAGTGGTGATGTTTCGGATGTGGATGAGCAGGTGGCGGTCAGGGCGGTGGAGGCGCTGCGGTTGAGGGCGGATGTGGGGGTTACTGTTTGATTTTGCGGTGAATTGACTGGCGTTTTCGCGAGCAAGCTCGCTCCCACTGGATCTGGTTGTCGACACAAAATGTGTGAACATTGCACATCCCCTGTGGGAGCGGGCTTGCTCGCGAAGGCAATCGACCAGACACATCCGGCTAAAGAGTCTGACCATGATGTTGTATTCACAGCGCTAGCCTTTTAGGACTTCATTGGGAAAGGAGGGCGACGGAATGCCTGTACGCTCAGCTTCACATCGCTTGCGTATCGGTCGCTATGCAGAGCAGAACCGCATCTACTTATTGACCGCCAATACACTAGAGCGCGAACCGGTCTTCAAAGACTATGGCTTGGGCAGAACTGTTATCCGTCAATTCCGGGCGGTACAGGAGCAGGGCATTGCTGACTCCCTGGCTTTTGTCGTCATGCCTGATCATGTTCATTGGTTGATTCAACTGCACCGTGGGTCCTTGGGGCAGTTGATGTGTCGGGTGAAGTCCATCAGTGCCAAGGGAGTCAACGAGGCGGCTGGTAGGGCTGGCAGCCTTTGGCAACCGGGTTACCACGATCGAGCGCTGCGGCGGGAAGAGGATTTGGTAAAGCTGGCTCGCTATGTTGTGGCAAATCCACTGCGGGCAGGTCTGGTAGAGCGACTTGGCGACTATCCGTTGTGGGATGCCATCTGGCTTTGACTTGAAATCGAGTCGCCGCCTTCGCGAGCAAGCCCGCTCCCACAAGGGATCTGTGGCGAACATTGGATCAGTGAACACTGGGGACCCTGTGGGAGCGGGCTTGCTCGCGAAGACGGCGGCATGTTCAGCATATTCACAAACTGACCCACCGCTTTCGATAAAGGCGATGGGGTCCTGAGCCTAGCGATCCACCTCACACCCCTTCAACACCAACCGAATAATCGTCTGCGCCGCCGCTTCGTAATCCGCTTCATCCAGCTTGGCCTTGCCGGTCACGGCGCTGATCTGCCAGTCGAAATCGGCATAGGTCTGGGTGGCGGCCCAGATGCTGAACATCAGGTGGTTGGGATCGATGGGGGCGATCTGGCCGCGGTCGATCCAGGTTTGGATGCAGTCGATGTTGTGCCGGGCCTGGGCGTTGAGTTGGTCCACCAGGTCGGGGCTCAGGTGGGGGGCGCCGTGCATGATTTCGCTGGCGAAGACTTTCGAGGCGAAGGGCAGGTCGCGGGAGATGCGGATCTTGGAGCGGATGTAGTGGCTCAGCACGTCACCGGGAACGCCGTCGGCATTGAACGGTGTCGAAGCCTGGAGAATCGGCTCGATGATGCTTTCCAGGACCTCGCGGTAGAGGTTTTCCTTGGATTTGAAGTAGTAGTAGACGTTGGGTTTGGGCAGGCCTGCCTTGGCCGCGATGTCGCTGGTCTTGGTCGCGGCGAAGCCCTTGTCGGCAAATTCTTCGCTGGCGGCACGCAGGATCAATTCTTTGTTGCGCTCGCGGATAGTGCTCATAAACCCAGGGGTTCCTTGCCTGTTCTGGCGGTGGCGCATGGTAGCACCGGCCTCGCGCGGCGCTCAAGAATGCCCCAAGGCACCACGGCTCGCGGTATGCTTCGCGGCATCATTATTCAAGGAGCCCCTTCATGGCCGGAAGCAGTTTGCTGGTACTGATCGACGATATCGCCACCGTGCTCGACGATGTTGCGCTGATGACCAAAATGGCCGCCAAGAAAACCGCCGGTGTGCTCGGCGATGACTTGGCGCTCAATGCCCAGCAGGTGTCAGGTGTGCGTGCCGAGCGGGAACTGCCGGTGGTGTGGGCGGTGGCCAAGGGGTCGTTCATCAACAAATTGATCCTGGTGCCGTCGGCGCTGGCGATCAGCGCCTTCGTCCCTTGGTTGGTGACACCGTTGTTGATGGTGGGCGGCGCCTACCTGTGTTTCGAAGGGTTCGAAAAACTGGCCCACAAGTTCCTTCACAGCAAGGCCGAAGATCAGGCCGAACATGCGCAACTGGTCGAGGCAGTGGCCGATCCGGCGGTCGATCTGGTGGCCTTCGAAAAGGACAAGATCAAGGGCGCGGTGCGCACCGACTTCATTCTGTCGGCGGAAATCATTGCCATCACCCTCGGCACCGTCGCCGATGCGCCGCTGACTCAACAGGTGATCGTGCTGTCGGGCATTGCGATTGTCATGACCGTCGGTGTGTACGGCCTGGTGGCGGGCATCGTCAAGCTCGATGACCTGGGGCTCTGGTTGACGCAGAAGCCAGGACAGGTCGCCAAAAGCATCGGCGGGGCCATCCTGCGCGCAGCGCCCTATATGATGAAAAGCTTGTCGGTGATCGGCACCGCAGCGATGTTCCTGGTGGGCGGTGGCATCCTTACCCACGGCGTGCCGGCGGTGCATCACTGGATCGAAGGCGTGACGGCCAGCGCCGGTGGCGCCGGGTTTATCGTGCCGATGTTGCTCAATGCGCTGGCGGGGATTGTCGCGGGGGCGGTGGTGTTGGTCGGGGTGCTGGCTGTTAGTAAGGTCTGGAAGACGCTCAAAGGCTAAAACTGACAACTCATAACCACTGTGGGAGCGGGCTTGCTCGCGAATGCGGTGTGTCAGTTGACGAACATGTCATCTGGCACACCGCATTCGCGAGCAAGCCCGCT